>JANPLP010000264.1:0-4928 GCA_031426595.1 Planctomycetia bacterium
TATATGGGCCGATCGGATGCTGCCTGCGGAACTTCTTCTTACATCGCCGCCGATTGCGAAGCAGTTGCGAAAGCAGATCTTCGTACGCGTTCTGAGTTTGACGCAAGTGACGCGAAAACTCCTTCTTATCCATAGGCTTCATGGTGATACTCACGCATTAATACAGTAATCGGGCTCCTCATCCCCCGGCCCCTTCTCCTCAGAGTACTGAGGAGAAGGGAGACACAAATTCCAAGTCGAGCTTCGCTTTAAATGATACGGGGCCAACTGGGTAGTTTATGGCTGGCACCCATTGTTGCTCATCGATTGAAGCATTGATGCAACTGATTTCGATATCAGCCTCGCGTTAAAAGCCTCGACGGTCCCGCCGTTTTCATCCCGTCGGTAAGTCTCGCGGCGCGCAGCTGTTAATGAACGATCCGCAAGCAGGATACGTTAGATGGAGGGCATCAATTGTCCTTATAACCGACTGGTAATCTATTCCGTTCGTAACGTTTCGGCTGACACCGTCTTGGTGGCTTCGAGTGCTTCGCGAAGTTTCTCCAACATCTTCGTCACCTCGACAGCGGGATCGTAATTCGCGCGTTTCATCGATAAGGTTTCAATCGGAAGATAACCGCGATAACCTGATTTACGGATAATTGTGATCAGCTTAGTCATGTCCACGGGGGACGATTCCGTTGTGCTCCCCAGGGTCTCTTTAATCTGCCAATTGACTGCGAAGGGTGCAACCATCGCAATATCTTTATAGGGATCTGGCGTTAAATATTTGCCGGTATCTACCAAGGCGGCGCACCACGGATGGTCAACCCGCTTCAGTAAACTCAGGTGATCCTCTCCAGAGTTCACAAAATCACCGTGGTTCTGCACTGCAACGACAACACCAAACTCTTCTCCATGCTCAGCACATTCCCGTAGCGCATCAGCCATCCAGGTTTCTACTGAAATTCGATCCGCGTTGCCCGCTGCTTGACGCCAATCTTTAAACGGAGGCTGCGAATCCGCAAAGGCTCGTATCACGGGCGCGCCCAGTTTTGCCGCAACCTCTATCCAAGTTTTGATGCGCGCAATCCCTTCCCGCCGTACATTCTCGTCAGCCGTCGTGAAGTCATTTCGAACTCCGGTGCCGCTGATCTCCAGCCCCAGATCAAACGCATGTCGCTTCAACCGCATCAGGTAGCGGTCGTCAGGTGCCGCCGGATAACCGGGAAAAAAGTAACCCGTCAGGTCGACTGCATCAAAGTTGAGCCGCGCGCAAAACTCGCAGACATCAAACAGACTCAGTCCTTTGGTCGAGTCTTTCGCATTGGCATTCAGCAGTTCTAGAAAAGAGAATGCGTTCAGCGACACGCGCAGGTGCGAACCGCTCAGGTTTTGTCGTCGCTTCAAACCATCGCCCGCAGCCACCCAAGGAACTCCAATCGCCAGCGCAAGCGGACCTGTACTGGCAAGCTGAACAAAGGTTCTCCGAGTTATAGAAGTCATTTTGTACGTCGTTCCGTAAAAGGAGCATCGCGGTCAAGTGTCATGCGTTAGCGATCCAACTGGCTCGCCGCTCAAGCTGGATGACTCAAATTGGGTGACTCAGCAGCCAGCAAACTTCGAAAACTCTTGATCGTTTGCTCAGCGGCGGCTTCTGCTGTTGGGAGTGGGAACACTTCAGCGGAAAGGTATCCATCGTAGCCCACTTGTCTCAATGCAGTGACAACTGACATTGCATCGGTGTGTCCAAGCCCGATCGCGCGGCGATTGGAGTCGGCGAAGTGAACATGACCGATCATCGGCCCGAACTCGCGGATGGATTGCCCCATGTCGGCTTCTTCGATGTTCATATGAAACATGTCCGCCAAGATGCGCACATTTTTGGAATTCAGCGAGTGCAGCCACGCAGCGGTGGACTGAAGATCCATGAAAACGTTCGTTTCATAACGGTTAAGCGGTTCAATCAACAGCGGCATGCCAAACTCGGCGGAATAAGCCGCCAGCGAGTCGATAGCGATGGCAAGCTGCGCCATCGAGGACTCTCGCAAATCGGGGCTTGGAATCCGCCCCTGCATCGAACCGATTATGGCAGGCGCATTGAAGGTACCCGCCAGCTCAATGATCCCACGTATAAACTCAGTCGCTCGAAGCGCTGTCTTTGGATCGCTCGCTGTCAAACTCAACTGCTGAGTTAACCAACCCGCTCCTGTTCCAACGGCAGCGACAGTCAACTGGTGCTTATCCAGCAATCGCCGGAGTTGCTCCACATCAACATCCGCCGCGGCGCGAGGAAAAATTTCGATGGCATCGAAACCCAAGCGAGCCGCTTGCTCGCAACCGTGTTCAATCCCCGAGTGAAAGACAAAGGGGCCACCCCGCGCTTCCGGGACCAAGCAAACGGTAATAGCACTTTTCATAGTATAAAATTCCTCGGTGGGTTTATTCGGTGCAGTTGGCTGTTCTGGCAATCCAGTTTTCACAACCCAGTGTTCAGTTATGCTGTCGCGGAAGACCGCGCTGAATTCGGTGAGGCATTCTCATGACAAATCATGATCACACGCAAAGTCTCGTAAGAGATCTTGGCTTGAAAGTGCTCAAACAGCGGCTTCAACCGCCGATTCTCTATCAAGTGCGCTTTTGCCAACACTTGATCGCGAGTTTGCGGATCCACCCAAGGCGTGCAATCCGTAACTTTTTCATGTCGCAGGTAATCTTCTAAGTACTTGCAAACCGTCGAGTAGGCCAGGCCGATTTTTTTGGCGATCTCGTCCAGCGGTTCGCCGCGCTTGAAAAATTCAAAGGCGACAAAAGAGTTCGCATGGGGCACGACGACGCCCGCCGACGCTTGTGTAGCTGTTGCCGGCTTGGGTGTGAAAGCCACATTCGTAGCGACTTGGTGCGCGTCGCAATAGCTGCGAATCGCGGCGACAAACAGCTCGGCGAAATCCTTTTTCTTCTGCTCGCCCACACCACGAATCTTCGCAAACTGCTCCACCGAAACCGGACGGTACCGCGCGAACTCTCGCAGCGGCTCGTCGCCGAATATGACGTATGCAGGCACCGCTCGGCTCAACGCCAACTCGCCGCGCAATTTTCTGAGCGCGTCGAACAACCCTCGATCCACGCCATCCCAAGAAGGTTCACCTGCTCCGCGATTCGATTTCGTCGCAGTGGCCGAAGTCGCCGCACTCAAACGCGGACTCCCATCGCGTCGTAACAACCGTCTACCCGACTCCGTCAATCCCAACACTTGATACTCACCGCTACGGCGCAAAAAGCCTTGGTGAATCAATTGATCGATCCACACCTTGACCGTCTGCAATGCCTCGGTAGCTAATAATCCAAACGTGCTCAATTGATCATGTTTCAGTTCAACGATGCGAGCTTCTTTCGACCCAGTTAGAACTTTGGCAGTATGCAAAGCTCCGAATCGTTCTTCCAGCCGAACTACGCACGAAAGAATTTTTTGGCTGATCGTGATCGGATCCTCAGCCATCGCGACTTCATCCAAGCACACATCGCAAGCCTGGCAACTTGCCTTCGTATACGTTTGACCAAAATACTCCACGATCGCACGATGTCGACAATTGGGGCTGAGGCACAAGTCATTCATTGCATACAACGACTTCACGGCGCCTTCGCCCGTGTTCTGCCCGTCCCCTTCCATCAGTTTCTTCCAGGTGACGAGATCACCGCCCGAGTAAATCATCACGCACTCGGACTCCAGCCCATCGCGTCCCGCGCGACCACTCTCTTGCTGATAATGTTCGATTGATTTCGGCATACCCGCATGCACGACACAGCGCACGTTGGATTTGTCGATCCCCATGCCGAAAGCTACAGTTGCCACGATCACATCGCACTGCTCTTTGATGAACGCGTCTTGATTGGCCTTCCGCTGACTGTCGTCCAAGCCCGCGTGATAGGGTAGAGCGGTAACACCCATCTGCTGTAAAACCTGAGCGGTCCGCTCGACCTCCTTGCGACTGATGCAATACACAATGCACGATTCGCCCTTATGCCTGGCGATCACTTCCATGACTTGCTGGATCCGATTGTTGGCTCGCAACATGCGGTAAACCAAGTTAGGTCGATCAAAATCGCCGACCATGACCTTTGCGCCATCGAGCCCCAACTGCGCAACGATATCATCGCGCACAGGGGCGGACGCCGTGGCCGTGTAAGCATGAATGGAGGTGCTCGGAAAGTGATCTTTTAGCTCCTGCTGTCCTCGGTACTCGGGCCGGTAGTCATGTCCCCAGTTGCTGATGCTGTGCGCTTCATCGACTGCAAAAAACGAAATCTTGGATTGCCGTAAGAAATCGAGCATCCGCTCCGTGAGCAGCCGTTCCGGTGCAACGTACAGCAATTTCACTTCGCCCCCGCGAATCCGCTCAGCCACCAAACGTTTTTCGTCGGGCGACTGGCTGCTGTTCACAAATGCTGCCGCAACGCCACAGGCATGCAGCGCGTCAACTTGGTCCTTCATCAATGAGATCAACGGCGAGACGACGATTGCCATCCCGTCGAGGCACAGCGCCGGAACTTGAAAACATAGCGATTTGCCACCGCCCGTGGGAAGCACAGTAAGGCTATCGCGGCTTTCCAGCACCGCTTGAATCGATTGTTCCTGAAGCGGTCGAAAGGAATCATATCCCCAAACGTCTCGAAGTATTCTTGCAGCGCTGGCCATCTTTTCCGTCAACTTGTCACCTCCGATTTCGACACTTCTCGCTGATCGCCACCCCAGCAGTCAGACGCTTTGATGTTTCGCATGGTAATTGCAAGCGAGACTGAGTCCGAGCCTAAGTTGCTAGCCGATTTCCTATTAAACGATGCTTCAGAGCGGCGAGTGCAGCGTTACAGCTTAATTTTGGATTCTTCGTATTTGGGTGGCACGCCCTGAGGCTTTGCGAAGGGCGTGATTTGAGCGACATTAGCCACGC
>JANPLP010000265.1:0-3349 GCA_031426595.1 Planctomycetia bacterium
GGCTTTGCGAAGGGGGTGATTTGAGCGACATTAGCCACGCCCTTCGCACAGCCCCCAGAGCGTGCCACCCTAAAACTTAATCTGGACAAAGCACTAGACCCTGTGAATAGGTTTCACGACTATAGGGGCTCTGCAGCCACCTGGCAATGTTCGACTTGGCAGCGTTGGTTGCTGCCGGGTCGATCTCCAGTTGCCAGTTATGCACGGGCTTACGGCCCAAAATGATTTTCAATTGCTTGAGTTGACCGCGTCGAGCGATTAGCAACTCAAGTTCTTGCCCAGGTTGGTACATGCCCAAACGATCAGGCCATGCGTCTGGAGTTAAGCGATAACCATCTAGCGCCACGAGTTCATCGTCAACATTTAATCCGGCTACATCCGAGGGCGAACCACGATAGACTCGGCGAACATAAAGTCGTCCATCAGTCGCAAAAGAATCAGAACCAATCCAGACATCGCAAACCTGCCGTTCTGTCGATCCCTCTTTCTTGGCGTTGCCTACTTTAAATCGCAATCCGAAATAGCGTAACGTATCCGCAAACTCGAGCTCCTGAGGTTCGCGAACCTGCGCGTGCAACCATTCGCGCAACTCAGTCCCACAGCGCTGCTCGACCAGCCGCTCGAAATCACAAATCGTATAGCCGGTGTGCCGAAACTCTTGCCAGAGTTGTCGCATGACCGATGCCAAATCGTGCTGTTCATCGCTGATACGGCGCATTTCGGTATCGAGAATCCAAGCTAAAAGAGCACCTTTCAGATAGTAACTGATGCGCGAGTTATGAGCGTTTTCATCGGGTCGATAATGCTTGATCCATGTGTCCCACGATGCGTCCGCCAAGCCTTGTACGAGCCGCCCGGGAGCAGTTTGAACTGACTGGATGTTTTTCGAAAGCCTAACAAGATATTCGTCGCGCGAACAAAGTCCCGTCCAAACTAAAAACAAATCATCAAAGTAACTGGTGATTCCCTCAGCAATCCATAACTCACGCAAGTACTGCTCTTGCTGGTAATCGTAATTCATCAGCGCCTTGGGACGCAGTCGTCGAACATTCCACGTATGAAAAAATTCGTGACTGACCAGCGCTAACCAATTCAAGTACGAATCGCGCTTGCGCATCGCCCAGCGGCTACTCATCAGCACCGTCGAGTTATCATGCTCCAAGCCACCGCCAGTCTCGGTTAAGAGATTGATGAACCAATATTCGTTATAAGGGACTTCGCCCCAGAAACGCTGCTCCTCTAAAACAAGCTTGGCAATATCCGCTGTCGCTTTATCCAAGTCCCAAAGGTCATCGTGGCCGACATTTGCCAAGTAGTGCTGACGTTCACCAACTTGGAAACTGCGAACAGGAAAGCTCCCCACTGCGATCGGCGAATCCACCAAGTCATCAAAATTCTCGGCGAGCAAGCGTACGCAATGGCTACTGCGGTCCAGTTGCTTGAGCGATGTCGCAACGCTCCCCCAGTGCTCCGGCATACGCAGTCGCACCTCCACCGCGTCAGCCTGCCGACCCTCAATACAAGGAAATGCAGCCGCTCCAGTTAGAAAGCCAAAGTCTTGTTCAACCCAGTTCGTGCGGACCGACATTTCACGACAATAAAGTTGATAGCAGACCTGGATCCAAGGCGCCGCTTCAACCTCAATTTGCCAACTGTTTTTGCTCACTCGCAGCGGTGTGAGTTGATCCGAAATAGGGTGGTGCAGGCCTGCGTGCGATGTCGCAGCCAGCGATTCGATATTGCGAGTGTACTCCCGGACCATGTAGCTCCCCGGAGTCCAAACGGGGAAAACTATTTTCGTATCACTAGCCGTCGAAGGAGGAATCCACAACGAGATCGATAGTAGGTGGTGCGCCGCTTCGCTGAAATCCACTTCGTAGTGAAGTCTGGATGGGTTAGCGATTACTTCATTCATGGGTGGGCCGATCCTTGCCTTTTTCAAACTAACCACACAAGCAGCTAACGCTGTTTGTTCCAACTGTCTTGCGTGTACTTTTGTTCAACTAATTCGCTTGCCGTCGCCAACGGCAAAACGATTTCTTCTTTCGTAGCATGCCACTGTTTCTTTAGCCTTGCGGTTGCCTCAGCCTCCGAGCACCCCAAGTTCGCAACGAACTCATGATGGCGACGATTCTGCCGATACTCAGGCTCACGCGGCGGATGGTTGAGATAGCGATCTATCTTCTGCAAATCCATATCAAGCAATAGCGTGCCGTGATAGAGCAACCAGTCGCGACGGACTCGCAAACTGTTACCGCTTACTTTGCGACCGTTCACAACCAGGTCACACGTTCCAGCATAGGTTAACTCCGGAGCCAACGGCTTGAGCGCGGCGACCATCTGCTGCATCACGAAGTCATGCGTTACATCGACCATGGCTAATGCTGGACGTTTCTTCAGCGACAGCATCACCGCGTATAGCAAACAACCGGGTCCCGCCACAATCGCAGCCCCACCGCTGATGCGGCGAAAAACCGGAATGCCCGCTTCTTCGCAAACGCAGACGTTGACTTCGTCCGCATACTTGCTGCCGCGACCGATGACAGCAAAATACTCCTCAGCCCGCCAAACTCGCAGATACTCCGCCTGCCATTCCCCCCGTTCTGCCAGCTCCAGAATAGCGTCTTCAATCGCTAGATTTGCAGCCACGGTTGGTAAAGTGGAATCGATAAATAACATCCAGTGAATCCGGCAAAGCACCCAACTCGCAATCAATCCTTGCCGATGTGCTTCACTTCCTCCCAGTAATCTTCGAAGTTGAATTCGGGGCTGTTATCGGTGTCGTGACACTCCACACATTTCGCCTCTGCCAACTTCAACGGCAATCGCATCTGTTCACGAAGCCGATTGAGGACCGCGCTGTCCTTACTGTCAGTCTCCGCTGCAATGTGCTCGGACCCTGGTCCATGACAATTTTCGCAACCGTTGCCAACCAACTTAGGAGTCTTTTCAAGTGACCAGTAACCCGTTTCAAACGGTTCAAACTTCTGCGGATCCCAGCCCGTAACATGACAGCTCACACACTCGGGGTCAAAGTGACGCGGAATCGAACCTCGGTCATTGGGCGGAGTCACTATGGAATCCGTAGCATGAAAGTGCTGCGAATCCTTCCAAATATCGTACGCCGTCGTATGGCAATCGCCACACGCTTCGCTCCCTGCAAATGCTCCAGGCTTGGGCGCGGTTTTAAACTTAACGCCAAGCCCCTCAAAACCTTCGCTCTGCAATTGCTCTTGGTACTGCTTGAAAGTTTCAAGCATCCGAGGCGAATCTTTGAACTGCGAACTTATTGCAATCCGCTGATAACGCACCGGGTTCTCTTTGTCATCGAAAAGACCGACGATGCAAG
>JANPLP010000266.1:0-1611 GCA_031426595.1 Planctomycetia bacterium
CTTTGACCGGCTGGGGGCAGCAAGAAGATCGACAGAAAACTCATGACGCCGGGTTCGACCATCATTTGGTCAAACCCGCGAATCCGGTGGACATTCAACGTATCTTGGCAAGTGCTCCTAAGCGCTCACGATGAAAACTGAAGATTCGCTCCGAAGCAAATGGCTGCACGATTGGCGATGATAACTGTGAAAAACGTGATGCGAATCGATGATCGTCGATTAATTCCGCGTCGCACTAGCGTTTCGTCTCATCATGCGGCTTGCTTCTTGTGTGCTTTGGTAGGTTTTAAATTGAAGAGGCCGAAGATTTCTTCAGCGCTCAAGCCTGAGGAGGCGGGAGCATCTGTATCGGCAAAGAGCTGATTGAAGAGCTCTCTTTTCCGCTCGAGCACGTCGTTGATACGCTGTTCGATCGTGTTGGCGGCCATCATTCGTGTTACCGTTACTGGACCAGCCACACCAATGCGATGGGCGCGATTGACGGCTTGATCCTCGACGGCTGGATTCCACCAGCGGTCAAAAAGGAAAACGTACTGACAAAACTGCAAATTCAACCCCACGCTGCCCGCCCCGTAGCTCATCAGAATTAAATGCTTGGATGGATCTTGTTTGAACTGAGCAATGACTGAGTCCCGCTTGGCAGATGGAATTCGCCCGTGATATTGCATCGGTCCAAAGCGCGCAAGCGGCTCAGCAATCTTATCGAGCGTTTCGACCCACTGGCTGAAGATGATCGCTTTATGACCGCTGGCTGCAATCTCTTCCATGTCCGCTTCCAGCCGCTCTAGCTTGCAACTCGAACCGGTCATAGGGTCGAAGTTGCAGATCTGTTTTAGTCGCAAGACCAACTCGAACACATGCTGAATCGTAAGTGTTTCGCCCATGTCGCTTAGCTGCACGATGCCCTCATCTTCTGCTGAGCGGTAGCTATCAAGCTGCGCTGAGGTTAGTTCGAGTTCTTCGTCACGAAACATTTTGGGAGGCATCTCGGTGAGCACTTTGTCTTTGGTGCGTCGAATGATAAAGTCTCGCGACGCTTGCGTGATCGCCTTTAAGGACATCTCACTACGCAGATAACCGGGCTGGATAAACTCAAAGATATTGATCAAGTCTTCAACCGAGTTTTCAATCGGTGTACCTGTCAAAGCCCACGAGCGGGTGCGAGGGAGTGCGCGAACGATTTCCGCAGTCGTACTATTTCGGTTCTTGATACGCTGAGCCTCATCAAGGATGACTAAGTCGAAGTGCATATCAGGAATGTCGAGCAGGGCGCGGTCGCGCATGAGCAATTCATAGTTAGCGATGCGCACTGGAGTGTCTTGCTGATTCCAGATGTACTGCCGCTTGGCTTGATCGCCCTCGATCACAACGACTGGAATTTCAGGCGCCCATTGCCGGAACTCGCGAACCCAATTGGTCACCAGCGGCTTGGGGCAGATAAGCAGCACGTTGCGCAACTGGCTAGATAACAGCAGCATTCGCACTGTCGTGATGGCTTGCATTGTCTTGCCCAACCCCATCTCATCAGCCAGTATCGCGGCTTCTCGCGGAAACAAAAATGCGATCCCCTCGAACTGATAGGGAAAAGGTTGAAACGGAAACTCTAGCCGC
>JANPLP010000267.1:0-1920 GCA_031426595.1 Planctomycetia bacterium
CCCAAGTCTCACCGTATTCGATCACATACAGTGAACCGCCAGCGTCAAACTGCAAATCGATCGGCCGGATGAAAGATATGTCCGGCAAGAATCGCTCGACGGATTTCAAGTTTGACGCAGTATCTAGATGAGCAGCATAAATGGCGTTGCGCGACCATTCGAAAGCGAACAGCGTCGAGTGATATTCGGCTGGGAATTTGTTGTCGGACTTAAGTTTTTCATCGAAGTAATAGACGGGGCCTGCGCATGCGGTTCGACCGCCGTTGCCCAGTGCCGGAAACTCATCCGAGTTGGCAGCGGGATAGTAAATTAGTGCGGGTTGGGCGGGGGGCAACTGCTTCGACCCAGTATTGTTGACAGAGTTATTCACGGGATGCGCAGGATCTTGTGAAGCACCAATTTCTTTGGTTGTAAAATCGACCATCGAATAAGCTCGGTTGTTGCCGATGAAGTAGGGCCAGCCATAATTGCCAGCCTTGCGAGCTTGATTGATCTCATCGTAGCCGCGAGGACCGCGTGGGCCGTCCGATCCCGCGTCGGGCCCAACGTCACCCCAGTACAGGTAGCCGGTGCGTTGATCAATGTTTAATCGCCAAGGGTTGCGACAGCCCATGACGAATATTTCTGGATGACCGATCGAGCCATCTTTTGGAAAGAGATTGCCGTCGGGAATGGAGTAAGTGCCATCGGCTTCGGGACGGATTCGCAAGATTTTCCCGTTGTAGCTTTTCGTGTTGCCCGACGAGCGCTGGGCATCCCAAGGTTGGCGGCCCTCGCGTTCATCGATCGGTGCGAACCCTTCGGAATCATTGAAGGGATTAGTGTTGTCGCCAGTGCCGATGTACAGATTGCCATCGGGACCGAATTCCATCGAGCCGGCGTGATGGCAGCATTCGCGGCGTTGTTCCTCGTAGGTAAACAAGATCTTTTCGCTGGCGAGGTCGACTTGATTATTGCGAAAGTCAAAGCGACTGATGCGCTGCCCTGAGAAACTTGGGGGCGAGTACTGGAGGTAGATCCAGCCGTTCTTGTCGAAGTTGGGATCCAGCGCGAGACCAATCAAGCCGTTCTCTTGCGCGGTGGTGACTTCGAGTTGGCCGACCGTTTCCACCTTGCCGCTGCTTGGATTGATCGTTTTGACCAGGCCCGCAAGTTCAATCAAAAAGATGTTTCCGTTCTTGGCAATCGCCATCTCCATCGGTTGAGTTAAGCCGGTAATGATAATCTTTTTTTCAAACCGTGACGGATCGGCTAGTTCGGCTCGAAGCAAACTTGGGGATAGATTGGAGCTCCATACGGCAAAACTGAAAATTGACAGAACAAGTGCGTGTTGGCTGGGTCGGTACATAGTGTGTCTTCGAATCAAGCTGTGAAGGGCGGGGTGGGGAGGCGGGGAGCGCCTGAGGGGAATATCTATGGTAATCGAGAGTTGCTTTGATGGCAGCCTCTGCCAAAGAGATGGTTCTCAGGAAGCGGTTGGCAGAGGAAGAGTGGCCGGTGGGGCGAGCGGGTAGAGAGCAAGCGATTATACTGGTGGTTAAGAGTTAGAGCTCAACGTCCTATCGAATCCCTAGGCTGCCATGTCTGACGAACCTGAATCTGAACTGCATATTGAAATGGAATCTGAACCACTTCGGTTGGACCACTATTTGAAATCGCGTGGTATCGCTGAGACAGGTGGTCAAGCGAAGATGATGATTCAGAATGGCGAAGTGCTGTTGAATGGCCAAGTGGAAACGCGGCGCCGCAAGAAGTTGGTAGCAGGTGATGTGGTGCAGGTCGGGAAGGCGAAGTACGAGATCGAATAGCCTAGTGCTTTGTCCAGATTTAATTTTAGGGTTGATCGTATTTGGGTGGCACGCCCTGAGGCATTGCGAAGGGCGTGATTTGAAAGACATTAGCCACGCCCTTCGCAAAGCC
>JANPLP010000268.1:0-2751 GCA_031426595.1 Planctomycetia bacterium
AAGATTCCACAGATGGGGCCTCGGCCGGATCACGTAAATGATCCGTCCTACGATCCGCAAAGCATCGATCTGCCGGGTCTGCAGTTATTGGGCGAGCGACAGGAAAAGTTCCTGCGCCAGTGGGGACAGGATTACAGTGGCGGCGCGGAGATGAAATGCGTGCTTTCAGCCACGGCCTTTTGTGGTGCTGTTCACATGCACGGTGGCCGCAACAGTCGCTTACTTGCAGATCTCGACTGCAACGGTTGGCCTCAGTCTGGACGCAAACGCGCGCTGCTGGAAATTCGTCGCGCTTGGGCTCCGCACCTCTGCGGCGATCAGCATCTCGCAGTCGTCGTGAAGCACGGCATTGAGCAGTTTGGCGATGGCCCCTTTGGTTTCACCAGTCCCGCGCTAGTGAACACGATCTATGGTCGCTGGTGGCATCCGCTCAACGAACAACCCGGCCCTAATCCGATTCCGAACAGCCCCTTGCCGTGGACGGGTGACTTCAAAGACGGCTTGGGCAACCCCATCACCATGCACGCTTATGCCAACCCCGAGGACATTCAAGACGAACAGAAACGCGCTGATGGTTACGGACTGATACGTTTTGATAAGAAGACACGAAAGATTACCTTTGAATGTTGGCCGCGTTTTTCGAAAGTTGCTGATGGTGACAAAGCTCAATTCCCGGGCTGGCCGATTACCATTGCTCAGGATTCAAACGACGGGCGGACAGTCCATGCCCACTTGCCCGAAATAAAACTCGACGGCGTGCCGAATCCTGTCGTGCAGGTCATCGCAGAATCCACCGGTGAGATTCTATATACAGTAAGATCAGCAACCGAGAGCTTCCGCCCGCGCGTTTACGCGCCAGGCAAATACACCATCAAGGCTGGCCAAGATAAACCTGATAAGACGGTCGCGCAGGCTATCGAGGTCGCGTGACGTTCTTAATTCGCGCTACAATCCAACGTTGGCATGCGGACTTGGTTTGCAGACGATCGCCAGTGAAAAACGAGAAGAGTGCATTCAGTTTTGCGAACCCAATTCTGCCATCCCTGACTTCGTCATCCCTGCACGAGATACTAAAGTGACACAATTCATTACAAATGCACTTGCTTGTTTAGTCTGGACTGTTGGCGCGGCAGCGTCCGCAGCCCAGCCGAATATCGTCTTCTTTTTGGTCGACGATCTTGGTCAGCGCGATCTGGGTTGCTATGGCAGCACATTTTATGAGACGCCTCACCTTGATCGACTGGCTGCTGAGGGAGCCAAGTTCACGGACGCTTATGCTGCTAGTCCGGTTTGTTCGCCGACGCGGGCGAGCATCATGTCGGGACAATGGCCGCAGCGCACCGGTATCACCGACTACATCGGCGCGCCGCTGAAACCGGAGGACTGGAAACGCAATTCGCGAATGCTGCCAGCGCCCTACAGGGATCGCCTTGCGCTCGAAACTCCGACACTGGCTAAGTCGCTCAAGAGCGCGGGCTATGCAACGTTCTTCGCCGGCAAGTGGCACCTTGGCCCCGAAGGCTGGTGGCCCGAGAATCAAGGGTTCGATTTTAATTTTGGCGGCATCGATCGAGGTGGACCATATGGAGGCAGCAAGTACTTCTCACCCTATGGCAACCCACGCTTGACTGATGGACCACCCGGTGAACACCTTCCGGATCGTTTGGCAACGGAAGCCGTGAAGTTCATCGAAACTCATAAAGATCGTCCGTTCTTCGCGTACTTCTCGTTCTACGATGTCCACACGCCACTGATGGCCCGCGAGGACTTACGAAAGAAATACGAGGAGAAGCGGAAGCGATTGGGCGTCACTGAAAAATGGGGCCGCGAGCATGAACGCGACGTGAGGCTCGTTCAGGACCATGCCGTCTATGCAGCCATGGTCGAAGCGATGGACCAGGCAGTGGGCAAGGTACTCAACAAGCTCGATGAATTAGGGCTTAGCAAAAACACGCTGGTGATCTTCACTAGCGATAACGGTGGCCTATCGACCAGCGAAGGTTGGCCCACTTCAAATCTCCCACTGCGCGGTGGCAAGGGTTGGATGTACGAAGGCGGCATTCGCGAACCCTTGCTAGTGCGCTGGCCAGATGTCGTTCAAGCGGGGCAAACGATTGCTACGCCCGTCAGCAGTCCGGATTTTTTTCCGACGCTGCTCGACGCCACCGCAACGAAACCCGCTCCCGATCAAACACTTGACGGAACCAGCCTTCTGCCGCTGTTCAAGGGCGGTTCGATTCCAGAGCGCGCGCTGTTCTGGCATTACCCGCACTACGGGAATCAGGGCGGCGCACCCAGTGCCGCTGTGCGTCGCGGCGACTGGAAACTGATCGAATGGCAGGAAGACAACCGCGTGGAGTTATTTAATCTCGCCGCCGACATCAGCGAGCATACTGACCTTGCCGCACAAGAATCGGAGCGCGTCGCTAGACTTCGTGACGAACTGCACACTTGGCAAAAACAGGTAGGCGCGAAATTCCCTAAACTCAATCCCGACTACGACGACGCCAAGCCTAGCGCGCGGGCCGCCAAGCGACCGCAGACTCCATGATTTTGCGGTACAACTTACTCCCGTGGGTTTGCAGCCCCTTTTCACAAAACAGTTTGCGTAGCGTTCGATAATTCGTCAAACTATCATCGACACTGCGTACAGCACTCATGCTTTGTCCAGATTAAATTTTGGGGTGGCACGCCCTGAGGCTTTGCGAAGGGCGTGATTTGAGCGACATTAGCCACGCCCTTCGCAAAGCC
>JANPLP010000269.1:0-2858 GCA_031426595.1 Planctomycetia bacterium
GGGCGTGGCTAATAATGTCGCTCAAAACACGCCCTTCGCAAAGCCTCAGGGCGTGCCACCCAAATACGACCAACCCTAAAATCAGATCTGGACGAAGCACCTAGTGGCGTGCAGGTCCTGGCCACAGCAAATCTGAGGATGAGGCGATGTATCTTGGCTATCATGCCTATAGCTTGGTTGACCATTACTTGCCTGATGCGGTCGAGTTGCTGAGCGACCTCGGCTATGGTGGCGTGGTCTTGCCCCTTTCGAGCAGTCGCTTTCATCCCAAGCTGTTTCAGAGCGGCTTACTCACAAGAATTGCCGCCGACCTCGATGCAGCTCGCTCGATGCGCAACGTTCAATTTGTGATCGATGCGACAGGCCCTTATTTGCTGAGCTCCGTCAATGCAGCGCCGCTGACTTTGCTTGAACCGGACGATTCGGCCTGGCAGCAAAGTGTTCAATTGCTGCGATGGGCATTTGAAATGGCGCATCAGCTTGGCAGCGGCCCCGTATTTCTTCGGACCGGCAAGTTGGACGAGCATCATTCGACTGAAATTGGGCTCGAACTTCTACATCAACGATTGGAAGAGATTGTGCCTATTGCCGCGAGAGTCGATGTGACGATCGGGCTTCGACCTGCGGCAGGAGATTTCATTGCTACCATTGCCGGCTTCGAACGATTGTTGCAGTGGTACGATTCGCCTCACTTGGCGGTGGTCGCGGACACGTGGACGATGTTTTCTCAGATGGAATTGCCTCTTTCGACTGGATTGTCGCGGGTGGTCGATCGCTTGTGCGCGGTGATTTTGCGAGAACCTTCTGTTCGGGGACATTCTGCGGATTGGATCGATCAAGGGTCGGTTAGCCCCCAAGCGGTTGTGGATTGTTTAAAGGAGCTCGATTACGCAGGCGGCTTGTTCATCGACAGCTTACCCAGCGGTCCGTTGGCAGTCGAAACCGCGCGACTGATAAGCGAACGAATGCTTCCTTGGGTATAGCGAAGACAATTGAACAGCAGGGGTTGTGTTGCTGTGAGAGTGTGAATCGGGGCAGAAATCGCCATGGACGTATAGCAGCCAATTCAGTACAAGATCGCTGGCAAAAGAAGCTATTTTGCAAACCGGGAGAAATTTCCGAGTATCCGTATGGGCTAAACACTCGCCTTGGTTTATTCCTAAACCGTACCGGTGCAAATGCCTCACTGACGAATGCACTGTGCAAAAGGACTTGCTGTGACTACAGATGCGGTAACGGAACCGATTGAGAACGGAACCCTATCGGAAGCGAACTTAACCCAATCGGTTCTTGCATGGATTAACGATGCCTTCGGAGGACTCGCGCGCGGCGAATTGAACGAAGCTTCTTCTAAGCTCCTGTTCAGTTTCCTTGTTCCAGCCGTCATTGCGATTGTGACGATTGTCGTTTTATACTTTGTTGCCCAGCTACTCTCTCGCTGGACAGCAGCAGCAGTATGCAAAAGAGTCGATGAAACTCTAGGCAAGTTCGCTGGACGATTGGTGTACTACGGCATTATGACCGTCGGCGGTCTCGCCATACTTTCCAAGGCCGGCATCGGAGTTACAGGAGCTGCAGCAGTCATAACGGCCGCCGGTTTCGCAATCGGTTTGGCATTTCAGGGCACTTTGAGCAATTTTTCTTCTGGCATTCTGTTACTAGTGTTTCGACCATTCAAAGTTGGCGACATGGTTGTCATAAGTGGAGTTATGGGGAAAGTGAATGAGATTGACTTGTTCACAACCACTATCGACACCACTGACAATCGCCGATTGATCCTGCCGAACAGCTCGATTGCTGGCACCACAATTGAAAACATCACCTTCCATGCTCATCGACGCATCGACTTAGTAATCGGCGTGGCTTACAAATCCGACATTGATCAAACTCGCCAAGTCATCGAAGAAGCGGTTGCATCGCTAAACGAATCGATGGTTCCCGGTGAGGAACGGGGTTCAAAAGTATTCCTCTCCAACCTCGGGCCAAGCTCGGTTGATTGGACCGTTCGCTTCTGGACCAGTAAGGCTACCTACTGGGATGTTCGCGAACAGTTGCTGGTACGAATCAAGAAAAACCTAGATCAGAACGGCATCCAGATTCCATTTCCACAAATGCAATTGCACTTCAGCGAGATGGAGGAGAATGATTCAGCCAACGAAGCGACTCCGTCAACGTCACATCAGGGTATTCCGCTGCCTCGCATGGATGAGGCGACGACAAGCGTCTTTAACTTAGCCAAAACGCGACCTCGCTATCGAGGCGAAGTGGGTTGAACGGAGGCTGGGCAGTCGGTTGTAATGAGCGTAACTACAAGTCACCGTTTGCAGAATCGTTTGTCAAGCTAAAGAAAGCGTATTTCCGGCGACTGATCTTGGTCAGTTGTCCTTCAACGACGCTTGGTGACCAGCGTGCGGACAATCAATTCGAGTAGGAAACTGCAAGGTGCGTGATGATCTACCGAATTCACGCCAATTGGCTGGCGAGCGGCTTGCGCAACCCGCTGGGCTTGCGGAGAAATTCGGGTACGGAGAAATTCGGGTATTGGGTGCCTGACCCTGCTGCCATCGATAGAGTGATCTCCAACGATCAAACAAATGTTTTTCACCTTCGCGCCGCCTTTGACTACCAGTAAGGATCCGACGACCTTGAGAATCTTGATCACGGTCACTGTATCACCGGACCGAGGCACCGCTCCGTGAGCGTCGGGTACGGCGATAACTTCTGCAACGCTTGTGCAGCGCTACAGCTTAATTTTGGGATTCTTCGTGTACAGGTGGCGCGCTCTAAGGCGCTGCGGAGGGGGTGGTTAGACTTACATCCGCCACCTCCGTAGCTGAGCCGTAGAGCGTGCCACCCAA
>JANPLP010000270.1:0-7296 GCA_031426595.1 Planctomycetia bacterium
TTGCATACCGCCTTGCAGTGTCGGCCAGAAGCACACCAGTCGATACTGCAAATCCGCGCGGCATGCGTGCGTTTGAATGCATCGAAGCGCGAGATGCTACCCATACTCAATCTAGTAACAGAGTCGTACCTTGCGGGGCTCGAAGGGGATTCAGACGTAGGGAGAGCTTGGGTCGAACAGTTCAGCGAGGGCCGCCCAAGCTACGCCGTCGGGAGTCAGTTCGAAGCGCCAATCGGCCTCCGCGCCGCGTCCGCGCAGCGCGAACGACGAAACGTTGAGCTACGCCAACTGAAGAATCAGTATGCGACAACACTCCATTCACTTGATTTGGAAGTGGGAGCCGCAGTGCGAGAGATCAAATCCACATGGGCAGAATTCGAGGCGCGACAAGTTTCGATGGAAGCACAACTTTCACAAGTTCACTCAACGCTCGAACGCTGGCGACTTCTGCCTGGAGACAATGGAACCGGCGCGTTGGTCTTGGAATCGATGCTGCGCGACTACGACCGGCTAACACGATCTGAGATCGCCGTTGTCGAAGCACTCATCTCTTATAACGTGGCGCTGTTTACGATCCACAAAGTAACGGGTGATTTGTTAGTCGAGGAACAGGTCTCGTGGGTCGACTATGTACGTGAATGTGGGCTGCCCGCGGAAAGACTTATTCATAAACCCGATCTTGGCATGGTTGGGGACACTCGATGACCCAGCAAAATTCCCTTTGAATAGCTCCCACGATTGCGAACGATGTTCTTGAATCTCTCTCATTCGCTCTCAAAAATCGTGAATACGGTTCAAAGAACGCGTAGCGCGACTTCGTCAGAGCAAACCATAGCTAATCAGATTCAGAGCCAGTCCTGTTCGCTCGAAGCGGTCAGCGATTCCGATCTCGGTAGGCGCGCACGAAATCTGCGTGACCGTTGCCAAACGCGGTTGCAAAAATCGAATGGTTCTCACTTCCATCAAACTCAGTTGGAACGGATTGAATTGGTGGAAGCTTCAGCTTTGGTGGCTGAATCCGTTCGACGTATAACGAATAAACGCTATTTCAATGTACAACTCCTAGCAGGAGCGATACTTTCGGTCGGTCGCATAGCGGAGATGCAGACCGGCGAGGGAAAAACGTTAACCTCCGCAATCCCCGTCTTCGCATTGTCTTTGCTCTACCCAAACGTGCATGTCGCCGCACCCAACGCCTACCTGGCGCGACGCGATTGCGAGGAGCTGCGAGCAGTCTACGAGTTACTAGGATTGACGGTAGGGCTGTTGCCTGAGAAACCCAACGAAGCCACCACCCGCAAGGCGTATCAGTCGTCGGTTACCTATGGAGCGGGATACGCATTTGGTTTCGACTACTTACGCGACGATCTCAAACGAAGACAGCAACCGTCACTCGGCCTCGGGTGGGAAACGCTTCTCGCAATAAGAGCCGAGCAACCGCATCACGATCTTCCGATGCAAACTGGACAATGGGCAAGTCTTATCGATGAAATCGATAGCGTCCTATTGGACGAAGCGATGACGCCACTGATATTGAGCTTGAATACGCAAGTTGCAGCCGTCGACCGAAAGCTCTACGCGCTTGCTGATCAAGTTGCGAGCGGGCTCGCACAAGGAGACGACTTTCAAATTCAAAGCCCAAGCCTTACCGTGGTTCTAACTCATAACGGTCGGGAAAGAGCGGAACAATGCCTCCGAGCATCCAATGAATCTCTGCATCAAAACTTAAAAAGGCCCTGGTCGACCTATGTCCTGAATGCGTTGCAAGCTCAGTACATATTGAACATCGATGAAGATTTCGTGCTCCTCGATGGCAAGGTTCAACTCGTTGATCAAAGTACGGGACGAATTTTTAGTGATCGGTCGTGGGGGTCTGGGTTGCAACAAGCCGTTGAGCAACATGTCAACGCGGAAATCACCAGCGAGAAATCATCGGCTGGACGAATAACTCGACAATCCTACTACCGACAATACGTTCGCTTATGTGGCATGACAGGCACCGCCATCGGTGCTGAGTCAGAGTTCAAGAGGATCTACGGACTCGATACCGTTCGAATTCCCTTGAACCAACCGTCCAGACGAAGCTTCCTGCCTGACAGAGTCTTTGCCTCTCGCCAAGCGAAGTTTGACGCGGTCGCCAAAGAAGTCGCGTGTAGAAGTCGCGCGCTTCAACCCGTCCTCGTCGGAACGCGAACCATTTCAGAAAGTGAAACGCTCTCTTCTATCCTCTCTGAACGCAAGATTCCTCACGTGGTTCTGAACGGTAAGCAAGACGAAGAAGAGGCAGAGATCATTCGTGATGCGGGTCGAGCGGGTCGAGTCACCGTTGCGACGAATATGGCGGGTCGAGGGACGGACATTAAACCTGACTCCGCCGCGATTGATGTCGGCGGGCTGCATGTAATCTGCATCGAACGACACGAATCGAGACGGGTTGATCTGCAGTTCGCTGGCCGGGCCGCGCGGGTGGGAGCACCTGGTTCGTGTCAGTTCTTCGTTTCGGCTGAAGATGAACTTATCACGCGATATAGCGCAAGCCTTGCGAAGAAAATGCGATCGCAAGGCGGTCCAAGTGGAGAATGCCGCCACAACTTTGCCGATTGGATCACTCGAATCCAAACCAGTTACGAGCGACGCGCATTTTATGCGAGATGGTGGATGATGGAAAATGACAAGGCGACTACACAATTGATCAACGATCATAGCCCCCGAGGTTTGAAATGACTTACCGAGTTATGGCCCTTTCACTTGTAATCGCATTCATTCATGCCCTGAGTGCATGGGGACAAGCAACCAACACGGAGCATCTCGGATTGGTCGAGGGGCTGATCGAACCCGCTCAGACAGTCCGCATTGCAGCATCGGAGACTGCCACGATACAGGCTATCCTCGTCGTACAAGGCCAAGCCGTAAAGAAAGGAGAGCCCCTGATACAAATGGATCAAGACCTGTTGCTCTCGACCCTGCAGCTAGCCAAAAGTAAAGCTGAAAGCCGTGCGAAACTGGATGCCGCCAACATCGAAGTACAAGTGAAGCAACGACGCGTTGATAACCTTGAAAAACTAGGGAAGGAGAACTCCTCCTCCGAGGAACTAATCCGTGCGCGCGCGGATTGGGAGTTGGCAAAGACAGCAGTCCTCGCTGCCGAAGAGGACATCCAACAGAATCAGCTTGAAGCGAAACGAGTTGAAGTGCAACTGGAAAAAAGGACCATACGATCACCCATTGCTGGAGTTGTCAGCCGAATTCATCGTCAGGTCGGCGAATTCGTGACGAGCGCTGACCCCATCGTCGTCACTGTCGTCGACCTACACCGGCTGCGCATTGTAATTAATCCACCCTCCTCGGTTGCACAATGCTACGCCGATGCCAAAACGGTGCGGGTTGGACTGGGGCCAGGGCTGATCAAGGAAGCCAAAGTCGACTTCGTATCTCCAGTGACGGATGCCGCTAGCGATACCGTCAGAATGGAGCTGCTTCTCGACAATCCAAACGGAGTATACCGCAGTGGCTCCCGATGCTGGTTAGTTGACGCAAGGACTGCTGAGATCTCGTTGCCTTCGACGAAACTCTTAATCTCTCAGGGTAGTTTGGAGCTAAAAAATGAGTGAGAACCCTGGGTCCATCTGCGATTCGACGGATCCGTTCGCCAGTAGTCGCACCATTCACCTTCCTCCCCCATCGGTAAACATCGGCAAAGCGGGTCGCAAAGCGCACGACGACAGCTTCTTGACGCGATTGTCCGCAACCGAGTTGATGAAGGAAATCGATTCGCTTGCCAGCCACCACGAAGATGTTGTCAGCAAAGCATCCTGCGCGATCGGCTTGCTGACCAAAGTAGGTGCCTTATCTGCTCATTATTTCACCGCGAATCATGCTGGCGAACTCCGGTTATGCGCGGACAGACGAAAAACACAAGCGGTCGCGGGCCACACGCCAGCTCAACTTGTGGAGTCTTGCAAGAAAACTTCAATCGACAAAGAACGTCGGACCTTTGTCGATGTCGAGCCCCAGGAAAGTTACACGATATGCGTCGCGCTCAGTCCGTATTCAACTTACTCGGATGTGCTCGCACTCTCGCTGAAGGGAAGTCCATCAAGTACCGATCCGGAGCAATTGCGATACGTCGAGCACATTATTGTGTCATTGCGACTTTGGCGATCGCAGGTCACGACCTCAGCTCAAGAAACGGATTTGCGAAAACTAAGTGCATTGATCGAGTTGGTGGCAAAAGTGAACGATGCCGCATCACTGAAGATCGCCGCACTTCTAGTCGTAAACGAGCTTCAGGTTTTTGTAGGCTGCCGTCAAGTTGGCTTAGGACTGACTGGCAAGTTAAAGTTTGGAACGAAACTCGTCGCCTTGTCGGGCCTCACTACTTTCGACGAACTAGGCGACCTTGCAAAATCGCATCAGTCGTCATGCGATGAGACGCTACGGCGAGCAGAGATGGGCACGTGGCCACCCTTGAATCCGCAATCAAGCGTCGGACTACTGGCGCTGAAGAAGCTTACTGAAAGTCAAAATGTCGAAGCTGCTGCGGCAGTACCACTCAAACACGGTACGCGAACCGTAGGCGTGCTTGTCTTGACAGGTACTCACTTTCTTCGCGATGACAAATTCCTAGGACTAATGCAGCCAGCTTCGCAAATGCTTGGGACCGCATTACACCAAGCGAGTCATTCCGATGATGGCGTGTTGGGGCGGACCTGGAAAGCGTTCACTGCGAATAAGTGGACAACAAAAGCCCTGCTCACTGCGGCTGTCTTGGTGCTGGCCATCGTATTCATGACACCATGGCCCTACTCGATGAAAGTTTCCTGCAAAGCAGAACCTATGACTCGCAGAATTGTAGGTGCGCCTCATGATGGAATCGTTGAAGCGGCGGTAATTCGAGCGGGGAACTTTGTTCAAGAAAATCAACTTCTTGCGACCATGGACTCGAAAGAAATTCGTTGGGAGATATCGACTTTAACCGCTGAGAAACAGCGGTATCGCAAGGAATACGATAAAGAACTAGCTGCTGACAATACAGCCAAAGCTCAGATCGCCATGCTTGAAGTGGAAAGGATTCAGCGGAAACTGCAACTGCTGGAACATCGGGAACAAAATCATACGATTCTGGCACCGATTTCAGGGATGGTCCTGACTGGCGAACTCGAAAAACTGTCGGGTGCTCCTGTTCGCATGGGGCAAGCCTTATTCGAGGTCGCGCAATTAGACCCGCTCCGAATCGAACTCGAAGTCCCAGCTGTCGACTATTTCTATCTACGGGCTGGACAACCTGTATCCATTCGATTCGAAGGTTTCCTCGGTGAGGAGTTTCAGGCAGTTATCGCCAGTGTCCGCCCACGTTCAGAGATTCGGGAAAACCAAAACGTTTTTGTGGCAGAGCTTGAACTTGCCAACCACGACTTTCGCATCCGTCCTGGAGTGCAAGGGTACGCTACGATCACTGGCGACCGATTCCCGATTGCGTGGAACTTGTTCCACAAAGCTTGGGAAGCACTTCGTCGATCCATTCCGACATTGTATTGATTCTCGAGTTCCGCAGAATTCATGACCTATCCGTTTTCTGAACGGTTTATATACAGCGATGAACGCAAACACTCGACTGGCCGATGTTCCCCAAGCAATTCCGACGGAAGAGTTTGGAAACCTTCGATTTCGACTCCGCCCCGATCTAAGTTTTTCACTTCAGTCGTATGGAGGAGTGGTCTGTTACGTCGTCGAAGATAGTGTGAACAGCGTTTACTTTCGAATCGGTGAGCGCGAGTACGCATTCTTATCGCTGCTTAACGGTAAACACACCGTCAATCAAGTAATTGCGTTGCTCTCTTCTAAAAGCATCACCTCAAACTTAACCGAAGAGGAATCGCATGTTATCTGCCGGTGGCTGGCGGATCATCAGTTAGTCCACTGTTCGCGCGGTTTCAGTTCCGAGATCCAAGATAAGCATCAAGCTACGTCTGAGCGGCAGTTGCTTCAGCAAGCTTTTAACCCGCTCTCACTCTCCCTAACCTTAGGGAATCCAGGACGGTTGTTGAGCCTACTGCATCCTTACGCAAGTTGGCTGTACCGACCAATTGGCTGGGCTGTATGGATGGTTGTGTTGTTGTTCGGTGGACTATGTTTTTTAATGGATCAGGATCGTATCTGGCACAGTTCAGCAGCGGTCATTGCTCCCAACAACTGGCTTTGGCTTGCGATGGCGGGGGTAAGCTGCAAGCTTGTCCATGAAATCTCCCATGGCTTATGTAGTTGGAGCTACGGCGGTTCGGTCAAAAGCTTCGGCATCAACTTTATCATGTTCTTTCCGATGCCTTTTGTGGATGCTTCGTCGATTTGGCGGCTTCCATCAAAATGGAAACGTATCCATGTGGCCTTTGCGGGTGTTTATGCAGAACTGCTGTTGGCAGCGATTGCCGGCATCGTACATGTCTCGTCCGACAACGATGCGGTACGACTGGTGTGTTTGAATGTGATGGTCACTGGCGGACTCCTTACGCTGCTTGTCAATCTGAATCCCTTACTGCGGTATGATGGCTACTTTATTCTCAGCGACTTTCTCGAGTTTCCAAACCTGGGTCCCGTTGCGTCAGAGTATGTACAGTCATGGTTCAAGTGGATCTTTTGCAGCGTCTGGAAAACGTCTGTGCATTCGGCAGCGACGAAGTTGGCTTTGTTTCTGTACGGAAGTTCCAGCGGCCTGTACAAGATTGCGATCGCGATCACGATGATAGTCGCGTCGCATAAAATGTTTGCTGGTGCGGGGCTCGTCTTAGCATTCACTGCATCGATCGCGTGGTTGTGCATCCCGCTGCTGCGCGCCGCGCGATATGTGGTTTGGGGAGCCGTAAATGAAATCCCTTCGCGAACTCGTTTCGCGTCTGTTGTGACTGTCTTCGGCGTGACAGGCTGGATCGCAGGCACCGCGCTCTACTGGCCAGAAACCCTGAAGCTTTGCGGGGTTGTCGATTTCGTGCCGGCCGAGACGGTACGCTGCCAAATCGAAGGGTTCGTAGCGCGCATTGACGTGACAGCGGGCCAATACGTCCGAAAAGGGGATACTCTGCTTGAACTCTCCAACCCAAACATTCATTACGATCAAGATGCTCTCGCAATCGAACTAAAACAACTCACCTGTCGACGACAGACATTGCAAAGCGTTGGGGACATTGCTTCGGTCGATGCAGTCGACGGAACCATCGAGTCATTGAAGTCAAAACAACGCCAGAAGAAAACGCAGCTCGAGTCGCTAACAATTCAAGCGCCCTGTGATGGCGTCGTAATCGC
>JANPLP010000271.1:0-4325 GCA_031426595.1 Planctomycetia bacterium
CCGATCGCATCGAGCCCTCTCTGTCCGCTGTTTTACGTCCCCAATCAAAGTTAACCGTACCGCTGCAGGCAAGGGCGACGCAACGCAATCTCGGCGAGCCGGGGGACTCAACCAAGACACAGACTGCTAATTCCGGTATCACCGCAGTGATCAACGATACGATGGCACCCTTTGGATTCAAACCGCTCGGTCTGCTGGGAGTCGGAGGGATGGGGGTCGTTATCAAAGCCTTGCAACTGTCGCTCAACCGAGAAGTGGCTATCAAATCGTTGAAGTCGGGGGCGTGGGTATCGAGCACTGTCCGCGATCGTTTGCTCAAGGAAGCACACGTGGTTGCGCAGCTGAAGCATCCGCATGTGGTTCAGATTTATGACGTGATCGAAGAACTTGGCAAATTGTTCTTGGTCATGGAATACATGCATGGAAAATCGCTCGCCCAAGAAATTGCGGCCAAGCCACTCGAGCCGCGACAAGCGGCACTTTATGCCCGCGATATTGCTTCAGCCATTGAAGCGGCGCACACAGCCGGATTTCTACATCGCGACGTCAAGCCATCGAATGTGCTGCTATCTGCAACGCGCGAAATCAAGGTTACAGACTTTGGTCTTGCGCGTGCGACGGAACAGTCGTCGATGAGCTTGAGTGGTGAGTTACTGGGCACTCCGGCTTATATGGCTCCGGAGCAAGTTCACGGACATCGTGAAGCGGTGGATGTTCGCACGGATGTCTACGGGATCGGAGCGACGCTGTACGAAATGTTGACCGGTCGCCCGCCGTTTGTCGGAAGCTGTACCGCAGAGACGTTGCAGCAAGTTCTGCATGCTGAGCCGACAGCACCGAAAAAACTGGTTAAAGAACTGCCGCGAGATCTAGAGAGCGTCTGCTTGCGATGCTTAGAGAAGTCCCCGTCGAAGCGATATGCGTCGGTGAGTGATCTGCTGACTGACATCGATCGGTTTCTCAGTGGCAACCCAACCATTGCTAGGCCGGTGACTCAACTTGAAAAGACGCGGCGGTGGATCCATGGGAACCCCGGGCAATTTGCTTCTTGGCTAGGGCTTACCCTGTCGCTACTCACGTTAATGGTCGCTACCACCTGGTATTTCACACGGGTCGCTTATCTCGAATCGGTTGGTAAATCTCGCGATGAAACAATTCGCCAAGCTGCCGCCCGCGATCGCTTGAACAGCTACTATACGCTTGCATCCACCATTCAAACGCGTGTCTCAGAACGCGAGCTCGGTTGGATTTGGCAGAACGAGCACGATATTCGAAAAGCGATGGAGCTTGTTCCCTCCGATACTGAAAAAACGCGACTGCGCGACCTGCTAATCCAGACACTCGACGGATTCGACCTGCGGCAGAACTCGGTGGTAGCCACCGGAATTGACCCTTACGGACTGGCTTGGTCGCCCGACGGAAATCGCATGGTAGTGGGTGAAAACGTTACAAGGACGTTGGACAATGGGGATGAAGCATACGTGCTTTACGTACTGGGCACTTGGCCTGAGCGGAGTTTGAAAGAGATTCTCTTGCCAGCCATCGAGCCAGAGAGAATCGCGGCTGGATTTGTCGAAGGGATTCGCGCTTTGCATTTTCGCAGCGACAGCAGCCAGTTAGTCATTGGCTGTCGCTCGGGTTGGATTCAGATTCTGGATCTTGACTCGGGTCAAGTGACGAATAAATGGAAGGCGCACGAAGATTGGTGCTTTAGTTTAACTTATGACCCGATTCGCAATTGGCTCATATCAGGCTCGCGCGACGGGAACATTGCTATCTGGGATGGGAAGACGTACGAACAACTCAAGTTGCTGAAAGCGTCTGGCGCCATAATGGGCATGGAGGTTATCGGGGATCGACTGGTAGCGCTGGGCGACACCCATGACGCTTTCTCTTTAACAGATTTCGTCAAGTTACCTGTGGCGGCGAACCAAGATCCTGAGCCGTCCATGTTGCGATTGCTCAACGATAAAAAATCATTGGTGCTAGCGTCCCACAGTCGTATTATCCAGCAGAATAAGCTCTTTAACACGGTAAAAGAGTTTGCGATCGAGCGCACGCCGTTCACTCGTTCACCCTATGTCCGGCATATCGATGTTTCGGCGACCGATGACTGGCTGGCTGTCACCGGAATTGAGAACACGTTGTTTTTGGACGCACGCGGCGGGCGCCAAGTAAAATCGTTGCCCATTCCTGGCGCGGGTGCGAACTACGTGAGTTTTGATCGTCATGGCGAGGCTCTATGGATCGCCAACAACTACCGCTTGCTGCGCTATGATTTACATCTACCCGAGTTCTGGAAGAGCACGCGAAAGTCTATGGACGCTTCTACTTCCGACCCGGCAACGGGGCTGCCGATTACTCTCACCGGTACGTTCAGCGAACGCGATGTTTTTATCCAAGTCGATCGCAGGGTCAATGATATCGACCGTGAACGCGGTCGAATTGAACTTGCGAATATTCCCAGCAACTCCACCGCCATCGAACAGCTCTATATCGCGCTTGACGGCAAAATTGACATGCTTCCACCGGAGGTGCTTTCAGGCCTTCACTACGGAATGGCGATTTGGAATGCTACAGATGGAAGTCTGGGTTTAACGGGAGTTGAGTTTGAAGCCGCCGACTTGCCGCATAATTCGGCCATAGAACTCTCAGGGGACTCAAGACTCTATTGGATTGGTGACAACGTTAACAAAACCGGTAGGCTACAAGTGAAGCGAGTTAGCGATGGGTCGGTTGTGCAAACAATGCTTAACTCGGAGTCGGCGAAGCGAATTCGTGCGGGCGGATACGAAGAAATTGTGTGCGGCAATTCGCGCACAGTGGCCGTATCGGATGATCACCAGCTCCGCATTTTTGACTCGCTAGCCGGCGAACTGATAAGCACCATTGACCTGACGACCGATACAATTCCGAAGGTCGTAGCCTTGAACGCGGCTGAAACTGTGGCGTACGTCGGTGCCCAGGAAGGCCATCTGCAAGCAATCGAGCTCTCGACCGAGCACATTGAAGTGGTGACTAAAGGGACCGCTGAAATCACCGCGCTTGCCACGAGTGTCAATGGAATTCTCGCCGTTGGCTTTCATTCAGGTGAGATCGATTTATGGTCCATTGGTTCACAGCCCGCAACGCGAATGTGTAGACTCGCACGCATGTCGAACTCCATCAAAGAGCTTGAGTTCTCGCGAGATGGTAGTCAGCTCGCATTGCACGTACAGGGCGAACAAGCCAGCCGGTTGCTCGATTGGAACGCCTTCCGCGCACGGCTGGGCGAATTCGGACTGGACTGGGATATGCAGTAGCGCCGGCGGCCGTGTCCCGCGTGGTGTCCTGCGATGGGGCGTGGTTAAGCGAAGCGTTTTTCTTAGTTCGAACGATTTAGAGATCGCACGCCAAAACGAACTACTTTTTGTGTTGGCTCGCGTCGTGATTCGCTTCATCTTTGGCAGAGACCTTTTTGACACCTTCAACTTCCAGCTTGAGATCGTTCTCTGTGTCAGCTTTGATCTCGACGGTCAGCCCCGAAGTCGAGTAGGAAGCGTAACGCGGATGAACGACGCCGAGCACACTCGGTTTAAAGTCCTTTATCTCTTCGGCCATGATAAATTGCACGACTACGCAGTCATGTATTCCAGCCACAGCGCCGTCGCCCTCGGTATAGGTGGTCAGTATGAAATTGCCTTCTTGGTCGATCGGCCCACGAGCTTGCACTCCGTGCTCACGTGATTTCAGTTCTACGGTCCCTACATGTACCGGTGAACCGTTTTTGAAAAGCACCTTGCCGCGTGTTGTGTACGTCTTCAGTCGACCATCCGAGCAACCACAAATGCCCGCTAGGCCCATAAGAATAAGGCTGACGATACGGGTGGTGCTTAAACTCAGTTCTCTTGACGTGCAGATCAACAAGCTGAAGTCACTTTGTTGTGATTGAAGATAGAGTTGCTAAAGACGACAGTCGAACAGCCATCATTCTGTTGAACTGATAACTTGCGAATCGGCTCGATTTCCGAACCGTCCGAGTGTGTCCGTATCGACAGTGTTAGCAATCGCACGAACGCTGCCGTCCGCGAAGACAAAATTACAAACTCCGGCATGCCAACTACCCCAGGCAACAAGACTATTACCTTCCGAGCGAAGGTCGGTTACAAGCGGCAATGTTGGTCCACCAACGCGAGCTAAATTGAAAACGTTATCGCCATTGAAAATGAACGCATCGCCGGGCGATTGACGCAGCTTGCCGATCGGAACATGCATCTCACCGCTGACAAACGTGTTGCTCAAGCCGTCGGTTACGTCAATCGCCCGGCGATGCATTTATCTTTAAC
>JANPLP010000272.1:0-4691 GCA_031426595.1 Planctomycetia bacterium
TGCTCTTGGACCACGATTGGCGACCGCGGTTAGCGGATTTTGGGCAGAGCCGCATGTCGCACGAGCAGGCTCCCTCTCTGGGGACTTTGTTCTTTATGGCGCCTGAACAAGCTGACTTGACGGCTTCGGTGGACGCCAAGTGGGACGTGTATGCGTTGGGAGCGATCTTGTACACGATGCTAGTGGGAAGTCCTCCGTATAGAACTTCAGAAATGGTAGAGCAGCTCGATACGGCGGGGTCCTTGCCAGAGCGTTTAAAGCGTTATCGCGATACGATCTACAGTAGCCCTCCCCCGAAGCTGCATTACCGTCGCCGAGGCGCGGACAAGCAGCTTTGCCAAATCGTCGATCAATGTTTAGCAAAGCGGGCTGAGAGCCGCTTTAGCAATGTGCAACAAGTATTGCAGTCTTTACAGAGGCGCGATTTCGCGAGGGTAAAGCGCCCGCTGTATCTGCTAGGAATTGTTGCGCCGATTTTATTGTCGATTCTCATGATGATGTTTTCGATGCGAAGCATCGGAGTGGCGAAGCAGGATTCATTGGCGGCGGTTCATGAGTGGTCATTGAAGAGCAACCAGTTTGCAGCCATGTTTGCGGCTCGGACTTTGGAAAGCGAAATTGGGAAACTGTTCCGCGAAGTGGAAGACGAAGCGGGGCGAATGGAGTTGCGAGAGGATTTGTTGCGATTGGTTGAGTCGGCTGCGCCGGAACTTGACGCTATTGCTGGGGGTGATACAAGCACAACGCACGTCGAAGCTCTCAAGCGTTATGAAGCGTTCCGTGTTTTGCAGAAGAACTTGGAAGATCAAATCGCGCGCTTATCAAGTCGGAATAAGAGCAGCAGCGGCGAAGGGATGTTTAACAGTTTGTTTGTCACGGATGAACGCGGAACCAACGTCGGCATTGCCTTTAGCGATCCCAAAGAGCAGCTTGATCAAAGCCCCGTTGGGCGCAACTTTGCGTATCGAAGTTATTTCAGTGGCGAACGGGGAGATGGTCTGGGTTCTCGCAGGAGCTCCGACCACTCGGCGACCACGCATACGCACTTATCTGCATCGTTCCGAAGCACCTCGACGGGCAAATGGAAAGTGGCCATCAGCGCGCCGATCTGGCCGAAAGCTGCTGACGAAGGTAAGGAAGAAACAGTAGTGAAGTCTCAGCCGCTGGGAGTTCTAGTGCTGACGATCAACTTGGGCGATTTCGACCTTCTAGGAGCGACTACCCCTGAAGAGCAAACGCGATTAGCAGTCTTGGTTGACGGGCGTGCTGGCCCGCAACAAGGGACCATACTTCAACATCCGATTTTGAAGATCATGGAGTTAAAATTCCAGAAAACCAAGGTTTTCGAAGCTGTGCCTCAGATAGATGACCGTCAACTGGCAGCGCTGCGAGCGAAGGGACTGGTGGACTACGAAGATCCGTCTGCGGCCTACGAGGTGGGTGAGGAGTTCGAGGGGCGTTGGGTAGCGGCGATCCAGCAGGTTCGATTACCGCGCAACGACGACCATGGAAGTGAGATGACTAGCGATTTGTGGGTCTTGGTGCAAGAACGGACTCAATTTGTGGAAACACCTGTTATGCAATTGGGGGCGAGGCTACAACGTGAATGGTTAATTGAATTTGGAGCGATTGTTTCGGTTGTGCTGTTGATGTGGTATTTTGTTATGCGCATAAGCAAAACAAATGGCACGCAAACGGCTCACCAAGATGGCGGGAATTCGGTAAGCTATGTCGGACTTAAGTCGACCATCGATCACTGAGTTACAGTGCATCGAAATCGGAGAGTATGGGTTAACTCGGTTGAGGGTTTGTAGGTTGTAATCAATGACAATGGAGGCTGTGATGGCTCAAGAGAATTGGAATGGGGTGCTGCTAGTGGACTCGCTTGAATCTTCATTAATCAAACACCTGCACGAAAAATTCGGCCATCGCCCCGCTCTTGAGGACAGTCTAGCGATGCTCGGCGTTGACTCCGTCAGTATGGCGGAGCTGACCTATGACATTGAGAAGCGTTATGGCATCATCGTCGACGACTCTATGATGTATGTCGACACCGTCGAGAATTTGGTTGACTACATACGTGAACGCCAAGAGCAACCGGCAGATAAACACTAAGTTTTGCAGACATGGCGAATGACTTTTTGTGTTGGCACAGTTTTGTACCCCATCGTACTGCTGCACAACTTATCATTTTTAAGTGAACAGTTCGGTGATGGGTTTGCCGCCGTCGGTAATTGGAATTGGGCGATTCCCATCATAGAGTTCAGTTTGATAATCGATGCCGAGCGCGTGATGAATGGTGGCATGAAAATCGGGAATTGAAACAGGTCGTTCGACAACGGCTTTCGATAGCTCGTCTGTGACACCGATTGCGCCACGGTGATTCAGTCCGCCGCCTGCGAGGATCATGCTGAAAGTCGACGATTGGTGGCCACGACCTCCTTTACCGTCAAATTCAGCCGGCCGGCCAAATTCAGTTCCGATCACGATCAGGGTGCGGTCGAGCTTTTTGCGTGCCTCAAGATCATCGATGAGTGCCGCGAGTGCTTGGTCCAATTCTTCGATGATAGTCCATTGATTTTGTTGGCCTTCTTGATGAGTGTCCCAACCAGTGCCGTTTACGAAATTGAGATTGTGAGAGACTTCGACAAAGCTCACACCGCTTTCTGTTAGTCGCCGAGCGAGCAGGCATCGCTGGCCGAATTCGCCACCATAAAGTTTGCGAGTTTCAGCGGACTCCTGTTTAAGATCGAATACATTCATGAATTCTCGGCTGGAAAGTCGCATGCTTTCAGTGAGTGCGTCATCGTAGGCCTTCAATTCGCTCGAACTGGATGGATTGTTCAACGCTGTGGAACGCACTGCGCCAAGCAATTCTTCGCGCCGAGCGACACGTTCGGGCGTCACGTATCCGGGACGTGTCAGACCGCGCGGACCCGACTCAAGATCGGTGAGATACAGGTAACCATGTTTTGTACCTAGGAACCCGGGGCTGCGCGAAACGTTGGGGTAGCCAATCACCACATAAGCAGGAGCAGGATTATCGGAGGAGCCGCGTTCATGAGCGACAGCGGAACCGATGGAAGGATATTGAATTGTGCCATTCACAGGGCGTCCCACGTGGACCCAATAAACAGCAGCGGCGTGTTCATCGATCATCTCATGGTGCACGGTACGAACAGCGGTTACGCGATCCATTCGTGCAGCGGTGCGTTTGAGGTGCTCACATACTTGGACACCTGAAACGGCCGTTTCAATCGAATCATAATCCGAGCCCGGTTGTCGATCCCGTGAGCTACCACGCCGTTTGGGATCGAACGTATCGATCTGTGCCATTCCGCCGCCAAGCCAAATAAAGATAACATGATCGGCTTTTCCCGCTGGGACGACGGGAGCTGTCGCAACCTGCGCAAAGGCTCGACGGGATGATTGAGTGGCAATAAGGCTGGACGCCGTAGAGATACTTGAAGCGGCTAGAAACTTGCGTCGATCCATGGTCAAGACCTTATATGCCGGGAGGGCTGCGGTTGGGGAGGAGCCTTCATGATAGTCGATTTCCAGTGTCGGTTGTCAAGCGATTTATTCGAAGTGTGTTCGACCAACATCGAATTTCCGGCAGCCGCCTGGAGGTAAATGAAGTGTCTAGCCGCTCCTCGGTTGTTTGCAGGAATCTGAGGTTTAGCATCCTGTTTCCAGCGCCTTGTTATCGTCGTCTGCGCTGAAAATGCGGGTTGTGCGGCTTGTACAAAATGCACCAGGAAAAATTCTATGCTGGTCTTCGGTCTGGCTCGCAGCGAGTTGCTGGCGGAATAAGGTAAGGTAGAGTCCCCGGGAATATGTCGTCCTTTAGATCCGCGTGCGGACGCTAAATACTTTAAGTTTCCATGACCATATCGGCCGCCCGTGCACTTGAGAATGAACCAACTCCGAACCTTCAGACAATGGGCCGCGTGACGGTGAACCCTCCAACTCAGAAAAATTCGGCTAGGAAGCGGACCGCAGTCAGGGCGTTTGTGATTGGTTTGGTTGCGTTGATCGCGATTGATACTGCCCCATTTGCAATGGTCGCTGGGGATTGGCCCTTGGGGATTGTTTACGATATCAAACTTCGCATCCGACCAGTGCTGCGCGCCGTGGGACTTTGGCAAGGCGAGTGGCAGTTGTTTGCGCCCAATCCAGTGTTGAGCAACAGTTGGTGGACGATTGAAGTCAAGGGCCGATTGGCTGGTGAGCTGGATGAGGTGTTGGGGCAGTCCGCCGACAGCTTGCGATTGCCGGAAGGATACAGTTGGAATTCGCCGTTCTGGGGCGAAGTAAGTGCGCTAGAGAAAACTTACAAGCGGAGGCATGTCGCGTACTTTCGGCGCATGTCTGAATTTCCACGGATGGTAGTTCGCGATTACATGGACTACTGGGTCCGCGAGCGGTTCGGAGATCGACTGAAACCGATGCGTGAACAACCTAGCGACTACGAGCATGGGGTTCCTGTTGAGGAGAAGTCTTTCGAAGAACCGGCTGACCTGGAGTTGATTGTTTATCGCAATGAAATGAAGCTGGCCTTTCCCGATGATGGCTCGCTGCCCAATCGCGAAGAGACGACTTGGATGTCGGTTACTGAAAAGTATGTGCACCGGAGGTACGCTAAGTGATCAGATGGTGTCGTACTGTCAGTTCGGCTTTCGATCGTTTTC
>JANPLP010000273.1:0-8840 GCA_031426595.1 Planctomycetia bacterium
ACTTCGAAGCCGCTGGTGGACTACTACCCGCGATCGCACAAGACGCGGCGAACGGCACCGTTCTGATGTTAGCTTGGATGAACGCAGATGCGTTTCAGGAAACTATCACGACTGGACGGGCGGTTTACTTCAGCCGCAGTCGTGGTCGGCTTTGGCGAAAAGGAGAAGAGAGCGGGCATGTGCAAACGGTTCATCAAGTGCTGATCGATTGCGATGCCGATACGATCTTGCTCAAAGTCACCCAGCAGGGTGCAGCTTGTCACGAAGGTTACCCTAGCTGTTTTTTTCGACGCCTTGGGGCTGACGGTAGCATAGAATTGGTGGAGGAGCGATTGAAGCAGCCCACTGAAATTTACAAGAAAAAAGCTTGACGGGCGAATACTGTTCAACGCACAGTCGTCCTAAGACCCGAAATTTCTAGCACCCAAAGCACCACATTTGAATCAACATGACTCGGCTGATCGAGACTGTTAATCGAGTTGGTATTACGTTTGCTGCATTGATGTGGGACCGGCGGCTCCTGCCAAATGCTGTCAGGTTCCGTGAGTTGGTCTATTTTGCCGAAATCTGGAGAGTGGAATGATTGGTTTCGACTTCATGTATTTGCTGTTCATAGCCCCTGCATTGCTGCTAGCGATGCTGGCACAGTGGATGGTGCGATCAGCGTACCAACAGATGAGTCAAGTGCGAGCTTCGATGAGCGGGTTTGAAGCGGCTCGGCGCATTCTAGATGCGGGCGGCTTGCAGAACGTCGATATCGAGCAGATACCTGGGCAGTTGTCGGACCATTACGATCCGAGCGCGAAAGTGCTGAGGTTAAGTCCCGAAGTGTTCTCCGGGCATACGATGGCCTCTGTGGGCATTGCCGCTCATGAAGCCGGTCATGCATTACAAGATGCTCGCGGATACGCTCCACTAAAGATTCGGAATATTGCCGTCCCCGCCGCGCAGTTCGGTAGCAGCTTCGGCACAATCCTGTTGATGATCGGGATGGTGATGGTCTTCGGAAATCTCATGTTCCTAGGGAAGTGGGTTTTCTTAGCAGGCATCGTCGCCTTTGGTGCCACGGTTGCGTTTCAGTTAATCAACTTGCCTGTTGAATTTGACGCGAGCGCCCGAGCTAAAACAGAATTGGTGAATCTTGGCATCGTCAGTGGACCGGAATTGCCTTACGTGAGCAAAGTTCTCAACGCGGCGGCCCTCACGTATGTCGCCGCGACGCTGCAGGCGGTGCTCACGCTGGCCTACTACATCTTCCGCTTCATGCAAGCGACCAGCCGAGAACGCTAGCACCGAAGTCGGGCTTTCGTTCCAAGCGTGTTCAGTTCGAAGCCTGCGGACAACAGTCAGAAATTTCTAGATGGATGGCTCAATGCGCGCCGCACCGGAAGCATGGATGGTAACGGGTGGCGGACAAACCACTCCGCAACTGACAATGTACTGAACCGCTTGATCGATGGTCATATCCAAATCGATCAAATCGCTTTTGCGGCAGTTGACGCTGAAACCCGCCATCGGCATCGGCGAGGTTGGCAAGAAAAGGGCTGAGATCTCTTCCCCGGTAGCACGTTCAAGCGTCGGCATCGATTCGCTCGTCACGAATGCCAGTACCCAGATTCCAGGCCGTGGGTACTCGACGGCTACCACGCGCGTAAATCCAAGCTCGCGCTCGGTGAGCACAAAATCGGTCATCTGCTTGACAGAAGAATACAGATTTCGAACGACCGGCAGCGACGTGATCGCACGCTCGAAAAAGTTCACAAACAAGCGGCCGACACCCGCCGCCAAAAAACGCCCAACAAAAAACAGAACGCTGAACAGAACGACAAGCAGTAGTGGAAAGGTGAACCAGCGCGGCATGAATCGCATGGAAACATAGGCATGATAGTATGCGATCGAAGTCTTAGGGTCTTGCATCTCGCGGGGCAAGTTATCGAGATTGTCATCGACGAAGAGGAGCACATACTCTGGAATGAAACGGCGTTTTGACGGAGGCTGAACATAGTTCTTCCCTGCAAATTTAAATCCTAACGCAGGGTTGGTCGGGTCGGTCAGTTCGGCTCCTTCCGGCGGCGCGACAAGAATGTCCTGCGCTGCCCAAACGATCGCCGTGCGCCCAAACGACTCGAGCGGTCGAAGCACATAGTCTTCAACAGCAGTGGCAATCCAGATCAGGAGCAGCAACGTAATCAGCGGCGGAGCGATGATGGCACAGCCACGCAGGATAGCGCGTCGAAGCGGCGAGGGGGTCGCAGAGGTGACGGTTGGTGTTTCCACGTTGGGTTTCATCGTAATCCAAATAAGCTAAATTAAAGTGCCGGTGCGAAGCAGCATACGCGATAGTCTTGCTTGCTCGCCAGCGGTGATAAAGCTTAGTTCGCGGTATCCCAAGAGAGTCCAGCATGAAACGCGATATTCTGTTTGTTCTGAAAGAAAAATTCGACGATGGCCCAGGTCCGGCTTACTTTTGCCCTCACTGTGCCGAAGTTACCGGCATTTTGACCTATTTCCCGCACTTGCGTCACCAACTGGATGTGCGTTATGTCGACTTCAAACGACCTCGCTCACCGATGGTCGACATGATCGGAGAATCGAATCAAAACTGCCCGATGCTGGTATTAGCTGAGAAGCCGAGCTTAGATACTTTGGAAATGATGACTGGCAGCCACGACGGCCGATACTTCGTTTCTGGCCCTCGCGACATTGCTCGCTACTGGTCGCATGTCCACAACATCTCCCGACCGCACTGAATTTTTCACCTGCACTCGACTTCACAGCCGCACTCGATTCGCAGTCGCGAGAGAGCCGGTGCGAGCGATTACAAAATTCAATCTAAACCATTCATGACGCTTCGCCCCATAACTGTACTGCTCACTTGTGAACATGGGGGCCATCAAGTTCCGCCCGACTATCGTAAGTTGTTCGCTCCGCATAGAGACTTGCTTAAAACACATCGCGGATGGGATCCAGGCACGAAGGAGCTTGCCGAACAGTGGCAGAGAACGCTCCGCTGCGGCTTACATGTTGCAACCATCACTCGCTTACTTGTCGATTTGAATCGCAGCGCACAGCATCGCAGCGTGTTCTCTGAAATTACTCACCAGCTCCCCGCGCACGAGAAACTCGACCTGCTGAACATCTATCACACGCCCCACCGCTCATGCATTACAGAAGCAGTGAGATCAGCGATCGCCAGTGGTCAGCGAGTGTTGCATGTCGGGGTCCACAGTTTCACTCCAGTACTGAAAAATGAAGTTCGTAACGCCGATGTGAGCTTGCTATACGATCCGGCCAGTCGCTGGGAAGTGGAACTGAGCAACCGCTGGCGAACAGCATTGAAAACATCGCTCGTCCAGCCGCGTGTGCGACTGAACTATCCCTATCGCGGCTACACCGACGGACTGACTACGACACTGCGTAAACTCTTTCCCGCAGACTGTTATGCAGGCATCGAGATTGAAGTCAACCAAGCCATTCCACTCAGTGGCGGAACAAGCTGGCGCAACTACCGAGCGGCTTGTATCGATTCGTTCAGCGAGTTGCTAATCTGATCACTTTCGTTCGACAAGTCGGACTTGCAATTCTGTTTCCGATTGACCTCGAAGGACCGTAAGTGACACGCTGTCACCGACTTTGTATTTCTCTAAAGTCTCCAGCAGATTGTCGGGGGTTCGAACTTTTTCTTTGTTCACCGCCATAATGACATCACCCAAGATAATTCGGCCATAGCGGTCGCGCATTGTGGGGCGCAAGCCAGCTTCTTCAGCAGAGCTTTGCGGCTCGACGCTCACGACCAAAACACCACCCACATCGAACTGGCCCCCTTCAGCGATAGTAATGCCAAGCGTCGGTTGGATGAGGCGGCCATACTGAATCAACTCGGGCACGTAACGTCGCACCGTATCCACAGGAATTGCAAAGCCGATTCCCGCATACGCTCCTGATGGGCTGTAGATCGCGGTTGTGATTCCAATCAGTCGCCCGGCGCTATCTAGCAGTGGTCCGCCGCTATTACCTGGGTTGATGGCCGCATCAGTTTGGATGACATCAGAAATTTTACGCCCCGTAACTGCATCAATTTCTCGCCCCAGCGCGCTGATGACTCCGGTGGTTAAAGTCTGATCTAAGCCGAAGGGGTTTCCGATGGCGAATGACTTTTGACCGACCTGGATATCATTCGAAGTACCGATGATTACCGGCGTCAATCGCTCAGGGGGCGCATCGATCTTGAGCACCGCAATATCTTTATCGGGAGCGATGCCCACAAGTTCAGCAGTGAATGACGAACGATCCGAGAACGAGACAGTGGCCGTATCAGCGTCTTTGATAACGTGATAGTTGGTAACGATGTGCCCTTGATTATCCCACACAAACCCCGACCCTGTACCGCTGGGCACTTCCTGCACATTCCGCGAAAAGCGGCTGCGCGCGAGCGTATTCGTGGTGATGTGGACCACCATCGGCGAGGCACGCGAAAACAACTCGATCGTTGACTTCTCGTCTTCCGCCAAGTCGCCTCGAGGCTGGACCACCGGTGTGGAATCGCGGGCGGCACGACTGCGATAGAGGACTAGTTGAGCCAATTGAGCGATGACTAGTCCGAGCAAACACAGCGACATAACGCGCGGCGATAGCCAAGGACGTTCATTTGGGTCGTACATGAAGGCATTGCGTATAAGAGTAAGCGTTTCACCGATACACGATGCCCCTGATTGTCGTTTGTTCGACTCGCAGCGTCCAGCGGTTTAGCGCAAGACCACTGCCCAGCGATAACCTTGATCGATGTGAGCGCGATGCCTAGCACTGCTATGCCACGTTATCGCTTCGGCGCTGGAGTAGGCACGTTGCTCAACTTGGGAGCCTCAGCAGGACTCGCACTCTCGGATTTCGCAGGCTCCGCTATCAATTCAAACGTGCTCGATATTTGCTCATCGGCACCCGCAAATTGCTCAGCCATATTCGTGCCCATCGTAAACACCAGCGAAACGCGGCGACCGCTGTCATCCGACATGTGTGCGAAAATCCATTGGATCGGAATCTCCTGCGACTGGCCCGTTACCACCACTCGCATCAATCGCAACTTGTTAGCCGTCACACGCTCAGCGGCTTCAACGATAGTCGGCGAGTTATCCTTGAGCGACTGACGAATCTCCTGCTGCAGGGCGGCCAGTGTCAGTTGCTTACCAGCATCCAATTTGGGAAGACGCGTTACATTGCACTGGGCAACAATCGTGTTGTTTTGAATCAAGCGAAAAATCGATTCTTCACCCGTATCGATGTACGTTTTCCACTGTCGATCAGCCAGGAATGTGTAACGCCCCATCGCTGAGCCGTGCTTGATGGTCAGTTGCGAATCATGATTGGCGGCGCTCAGCTCGAGCAACTGTTGGCGGTCGATCGACCACTCGTGCGGCTGCTCTTCACGGATCAAACGAATGCGGGCCACAAGATCGAAACCGGGTTCAGATTGGCTTATCGCGCGCTTTTCTTGGACGGCGAGCGCGACCCAGGAAACGATCGCGCATTCGCTGGCCAATTTAGCTTGAAAATTGCCTTTCACTTTTAGCTCAGTAGATACACTATTGGCTGTCCCCTGGATCTCACCAGTTAACTCCATCGATGCAACACCCTCTTCTACTTTGGTGATGCTCGCAACCAAAGTGCTCTGATGAACCGCCTCTAAATTGAATAGCTCGCGAGCCGCTTCGTTAGAGATCGACCATGGCTGCTTAATCTTTGCAGGGACCTCCGGCAAAAGGAGCTCAATGACGTTCGTATTGAGCGGAGCTAGCAGCAATTCGACCTCCGTGACCAGCATTGGCTCAGCCTGGCAGAACTGCTGCCACTGATTCTCATGGTTGATCACAATCGTTTGCTTACAAGCATCTCGAAGTTTGCTCTTCGACGCGTTGCCCGCCACCCAATGCTCAGCTTCCGCTTGTAAAAAATCTCTCGCTGCAGCCACGACTTGGCTTTTTCCATCCATGGCCGCAAATTCAAAATAGTCGACGGTCGAGGAAGCCTTAACATCCGCGTTCCTACTTTTTTGCTTACTGGCTTTGTCCGGCTCATTGACCAGCAGTTTGCCTTCAAGCTCCAGTACCAGCTTGTTGCGTGTCTTGAGCTCAGCGACGTCCGTCGGGCGGACCAGTACTCGACCCTTACGTTCCGCCGGCTTTACAGGTGTCTGGCCAACTGCCGAGGAGCCAACCGCAAATCCGAGGGTCATACTCGAAAAGGCCAGCATTTGGCGACGAGTTAGCGGAGTCGTTTCCACAACATGGAACGCAGCGTCGTTTTGCATTCGAGAGCTCCAATTCAGGCGATTTGGGTAGATACTCTCTGTTTGTCGGCAATTACCTTCCGCAACGAACAGAAAAGATAGCCGGTTACGGTTACTTTAACGGCAAAGAGCTAGCATTCTCACATTGAGAATGTTGTGTCAGAATTGCAGTCGCATTGGACATTCTTACAAAATGCCGTTCGCTCACAGCTCGATTTCCAGAGGGCTATAAATATTTCGATCCCCTATTTCCGGCGGTTTAGGGCCTTTTCCGACGACAGCGTGGCGCAGAGGTGAACAAATGGTCCTTCTTTTGCATCCCATTAGCTGAACCTAACGCAAACTTCGGCAACAGCAACGACTCTGAGGCAACTCATTACGTAGTGCAAAAGAGTAGCAAAAACTTCGCTTTGCCAGCTTTTCAACGACTAGTCAAGGGTGCTAAGCTAAATAGACGCGTTAGGCAAGGGGAATGTTACAAGTCACGAACTTCAGGAAGAAGTTCAACCCAGCCGCGTGGTTGAGTGTCGGCGGTCGGAAGCCGCAAGGAATGGATTGACACTTACTCGCCAGCAGGGATTAAGGTAGTTAGATGCATCAAGATTACCGCATCGCAGTTCTCCGTGAACTGCGCGATCAACAAGTTCGTTTCGCTCCGCGTAACAAACGGATCGAGCAAGCAGCACGTGCTGAACGGCTGCTCGGCGAGCTCGATTTGTCACGCGATTACCCATACGAGTTTATCTATTTTCGCGTCACTGATTTTCGCCCAGAAGATAACAGTCGCAAGATGGTCAGCGGTGATGATGCTGCCCACGATCTGCGTCTGTTCGTCGAAGATGTGTCTGATTCGCTAGACCTTAAGGTTGAAGAAACCGGCGAACCAGTTCACACAGTCGAAGATCTGAGCCGGATGTTTAACGTTTCTACCAAGACCATCTCGCGTTGGCGCGATCAAGGGCTCGTGAGCCGTCGCTTTGTATGCGATGGTCGCAAGCGGGTGGGATTCTTGCACAGCAGCGTTGAACGCTTTGTAGCGCGAAATCGCGACCGTGTCCGTCGTGGCGAGCGATTTAGCCAATTGACAAATGACGAGCGTGCCGAGGTCATCGAACGAGCTCGGCGTGTGGCAGCGACCGGAGCGAACCTTTCTGAAGTCTCGCGCCGAGTCGCCGAAGCGACCGGACGAAGTGCAGAGACAATTCGTTACACGCTAAAGAATCATGATCGTCGTCACCCTGACCAAGCCGTGTTTCCCGACCATCGTGAAGTTCTAACCGATTCAGATAAGCAGAGTATCTACCAACAATTTAATCGAGGTGTCGGTATTAACCAATTAACTCGCCAGTTTGGTCGCACTCGCAGTTCTATCGTTCGCGTTCTCAATGAACAGCGCGCAACTAGCATTATGCAGTTGCCACTAGACTTCATTGTAAACGAGTCCTTTAACAACGTGTCACCAACCCTCGAAGCCGAGATTCTTGGCGAGTTGCCCGAGGCGATGATTCCGCCACGCAAATTGCGAGCACCGAGCGGTCTGCCAACCTATTTGGCGGCATTGTACGACATGCAATTGCTCACTCGCGAACAAGAATACCACTTGTTTCGCAAGATGAATTATTTGAAGTTCCGTGCAAATGGCCTGCGAGCGAAACTGGATCTAGCTGAGCCCTCGATTGCGTTGATGGACGAAATCGAGCAACTCTATCAGAAGTCGGTTGAAGTCAAAAACCATATCGTTCAAGCCAACTTGCGCTTGGTGGTTTCCATTTCGAAGCGACACATGAAGAGCTCCGACGATTTCTTTTCGCTTGTCAGTGATGGCAACATGTCGCTCTTCCGCGCCGTCGAGAAATTCGATTACGCTCGGGGCAACAAGTTCAGCACCTATGCGAGCTGGGCGATTATGAAAAACTTCGCTCGCTCGATCCCCGATGAGTTCAAACACAACGATCGCTTCCGAACGACCACCGATGAAGTCTTCATGGCTCACCAGGACACTCGTGGCGATCATTACGCGCAAGAGTTGGCTCAGCAACAACGTCAGAAGCAAATCAATCGCATTCTGAATAAGCTGGACCAACGCGAACAGCAGATTATCATTCGTCGCTTCGGACTCGATCATGGTCACGAACCATTGACGTTGAAAGAAGTTGGCGAAGAAATGGGCGTCACCAAGGAACGTATCCGCCAAATCGAAGCTCGCGCCCTCAGCAAGCTCCGCGAAGCGGCTACCGATGAACACATCGAAGTTCCTGAATAACCAGCATCCGAAAACCTAATAGCGTCCGCTACCAAACCGTAGCGGAACGCATTAGCGTTTCGAAGCACACCATTTTTTCTTTTCGCTCCCTATCTCTGCGATCTCCGAAAGCCTAACGGCTTCCGCTACGAATGCGCGACAAATTCGCTACCCCGATAGGGGTAGGGAAGTCTGGTTGAGCCAGACTCCCCTCCCTCCGAACCGTGCGTGCGGTTTTCCCGCACACGGCTCTCCAGTTAGTAGTTTACGGATTGATCGAAACGGAAGTGAGCCTCGCGCAGACTGTAGAGACCC
>JANPLP010000274.1:0-1800 GCA_031426595.1 Planctomycetia bacterium
AAGTAAGAACCCAAAACTTACTGCACCTTGAGCAATTCGACGTAAAAATGGAGCTGAGAATTGCCAGGGATGCCTTGAGTTCCATTGGGTCCATAACCTAACGCAGGTGGAATTTGCAGCTCGATTAGTCCTCCCTCGGCGACCAATTGCAAACCTTCCGTCCAACCCGGGATAACTTCCCGTAAGCCAAACGTCGCTGGTTCGCCTCGATCGTAAGAGCTGTCGAATACGGTGCCGTTGTCAAGCCAACCGTGGTAGTTGACAGTTACGGCGTCAAGATCGGTCGGCTTCTTGCCTGTTCCTTTACGCAGCACTTTGTACTTTAGACCAGTTGTGGTCGAGGAGAATTCGGTCGGCGCGTCGGCATCCACGGTACCGGGCGGAGTTGTGCGATTGACAGTGGCCGCATTTTTACCAGCACATCCCCAACCCATGATCAACGTTGCACAAAAAATGACCGCAGCAATCCGCGAGGAGGTCTTCATACTGTTTTCCAGGTTGATCGGGTGCAAGACAATTCAAAGTAACAAAAAGCCACGAGTGCGACATTGTGATCGATCGCCCAGATGTCGACTAGTACTTGGTCTCGATTTGAGTTCAGCAACGCGCATTCCGTCATTTCATGTAGGCCGGAACAAGCGAAGCGCCGTTCCGGCGGCGGTATCAGATGTTGAGGTCGTGCCGTTCCGGCGGTATTAACTACCCAGCTTGTGCAAGTCCGGACTGGGCTGCATGAGCGGCGAGGCCTTCGGCGATCTCCTCGTCGGTGATCCCGTAACTTTTAAGCAGCTTGATCATGACGACGCCAATTTTCACCGGTTGGCCGATTCGAGCCTCAGTGGCTCGCGCGGGCAAAACGCTGGTGGTTGCTTTCGCAACCGGCTTCAACGTTTCACGAGCGACCTGCACTGCCGGGGCAACCAGAACAGCGGCAGGTTCTTCGACGTGCGAGTAACATTCGCTTGCGTCGTCCAAAACCCAAGGAAAAAATTGCTGCGTTGCGACTTGTGGTGATTCGAAAGTTGCGATCGACATGATAACTTGGCGTCAGCCACTCCTCAGAACGTGCTTCGAACTCTTTCATTTCATTCACACATCCCAGTTTCGAGCGAGCGGTGACACCTTCGGTCACAGCCAATCGGAATTTGTCAAAATCAATGGAACTGACGCTGGCTCACTGGCTGGCAACTATGAAAAACTCCGCGCAGAAACTTCTTCCATGACTCCGCCCACCCCATTTCAACTCATCCTGCTGCCCGGAATTGCAACGGATCGGCGGCTCTTCGCGGCTCAACGAGCTCGGTTTCCGGATTTGACGGTTCCGGAATGGCCCGCAATAAATGACACACTTGCCGATATGCGATCTTTGGCTGCCCGCTGCTGGGCGGAATGGACAGTTGGCTCGCGGGCTTGCATTGATAGCGATCAGCCTTTCGTTTTGGGCGGTACCTCGGGCGGCGGCATCGTTGCGCTCGAGATCGCGTTGCTTGCCCAGCAAGTTGGGAAAGCCCCGGCGGCTGTGTTGCTGATCAGCAGTTGTCGAAGTTGGCAAGCGGTGCCGCGCTGGTACGGCCGCTGGAGCAGTTGGTCGTCGAGTGTGCCTCGATGGCTAGCGAGCAAGCTCTTCGCGCGACGTCATGTGACACAGTCCCTGCGCGCCGAGACCGCAGATCAATCCACCGTTGAGTTAGTCGAAGCCATGTACCAGTCCAGCGATTGGGAGCAACAGCAACGCTGGGCGCGGTGGATGTCGACTTGGCAAGGCGAAGAGTCTGACTTTGCGTCGGCAGGTTTCCCAGT
>JANPLP010000275.1:0-4864 GCA_031426595.1 Planctomycetia bacterium
GCCCTATGTCGATCATCGAAATTGAGAACTTGAGCAAGTCGTACCGAGTTTACCAGAAGCAAGAAGGCTTGATGGCTGCGGTACGCGGTCTGTGGCATCGCGAATACAAGGAGGTGGAGGCAGTTCGCTCCATCAATCTTAAAGTTGAGCAAGGAGAATTTATTGCATTCTTGGGGCCTAATGGGGCAGGGAAAACGACGACTTTAAAATTGCTATCGGGCGTGATTTATCCCAACAGTGGAACCGTTCGAGTGATGGGATATGTGCCCTGGGAGCGCGACAACGCTTACCGCCGTCGGTTCGCGCTTGTGATGGGCCAGAAGAATCAGCTTTGGTGGGATTTGCCCGCGCAAGAGTCCTTTCGCTTGCATCAGCAGATTTATCGGATTGATCAAGCCAGTTTTAATCGCACGCTCGACGAGCTGACAGAATTGCTGACTGTCAAAAAATTGCTTGGTAGGCCTGTTCGTGAGCTGTCGTTGGGCGAACGGATGAAGATGGAACTGATTGCGGCTTTACTGCATTCGCCCGATGTGCTGTTTCTCGACGAGCCCACCATCGGGTTAGATGTGATTGCTCAGCACAACATCCAGCAGTTCCTTAAGTACTATCAGGAGCAGCGTAAGATCACGATCCTCCTCACCAGCCACTACATGAAAGACATTGCTGCATTGTGTCGCCGCGTGGTGGTGATCACGGACGGAGCCATCAAGTTTGACGGCTCGCTCGCTCAGATTCGCGACGATTTTAGCGGGTCCAAAATTCTGCGATTGCAGTTGGCTGATGGTCAAACAGCGGATGGATTGGAGCGATTTGCCCAAGTTGACTCAGTGGTGCTACCGAAAGTAAATCTGCGATGCCCGCGGGCAGATGTGACTAAGATGTTAGCGAGCATTTTGCAGCAATATCAGGTGGATGATATCTCGGTTGAGGATCCGCCATTAGAAGAGGTCATCGCGGCCTTGTTCGCAAAGTCTGCCGTCTAATTTGCCCCTTCATTTAGCCAGGAGCAGCAATGGAGATTCATCGTCGCGCATCAGAATTTCGTCCTTACCCTCCGCCGCGCAAAAACGTTTTGTTGCTCAGTTGTATGGATCTGCGTTTGATCGACGACATCGTCCCCTTCATGGAAGGTGATAATCTGAGCAACCGCTATGACCAACTTGTCTTTGCAGGTTCAGCGCTGGGCGTGATGCAGGAAGATCACAGTGCCTGGTATGACGTTTTCTTTCAACATCTCGATATTGCAGTGACGCTGCATCAGATCCAGGATGTGTACATCATGGAGCACCGCGATTGTGGTGCCTATGCAAGATTTCTTGGCAAGAAAGGAACGTATGGCGACAGTGCTCGCGAAAAGAAACGCGAAGAGAAAGATCACCGAAAGTATGCATTTGAACTGCGCGATGAAATCAAAATGCACTGTGAAAAGAAGGTGGCCGACGGAGGGGATGGCAACCTGTGGGATATCAATGTTCGCTGCTTCATGATGGATCTGCGCGGATCGGTGCTGTGGCTGAAAGACGATGGAACCGATGAGGTCTGCTGAGTTGCAAAGTGGAGAGCGTTCGCGTGGCTGGGGGAGCGTGCTTATGAGTCAGCGCGCAGTTGGCCGTCTGCGTCGCTTTGCCAAATCGTCCCGTCCTTGACATCCAGGGCTGTTAACCAGCCGCCACCGTAGCAATAGGTATCGATGCATACTAAGTGACCCACGTCAAATAACTCGCCGCCCCGGTCATGCGTGTGGCCGACGACGGCACGCTTGCCGTTCATGTGCTGTGGAGGAGTCACCTCGGTTAGCTTTTGCCAGCGCAGCGCGTGAATGGTTTGTTTTTCGAGCGGTGCATCGGCGTCGTAGTTGGCGTGCACAAAGAAGTGCGTGTCGGTTTCAAAGAAGTCCTTCATTGACTGAAAGAATGCATGATGCGACTCGGGGATAACGGACATGTCACCGAAGAAGCCGTAGGAGTCGAGCGTTTCAACCCCTCCGTATTGCAACCAGCGGTAAGGAGGTTGCTTGCCTATAACGACCTCCATCATCATCTCTTCGTGGTTACCCATAAGTGGCACGAGGCGGCAGTGTTTGCCTAGCTCAATTAACTGATCGATTACGCCGCGGCTATCTGGCCCTCGATCCACGTAATCTCCGAGCGTGACTATGGTATCATCAGGCGTAGGATTAATCGCAGTAATCAACGTCTTTAACGCGGCCGCACATCCATGAATGTCGCCGACCGCAATGATTCGTCCAGTCATCTTTTCCAACTACTTTCGCCAATTCTGCCAACTCAGTTCGGTTCGATTATAACCGCTGTTCCCATTTACGCCGTGTGGGCTTTTCAAGTTGATGAATCAAAGTTCCGAAGTGCCGCAAAACGTAGAATTCATTGTTACCGAAGCTCAGAAAGCCGCAATCGATGCGCAGCGGAAGTGGTGGAATCTGGCGCGGCGGGATAGATTTCGTGCCATTGGTGCCATCTCAGCTAGGTTGGCGGAGCGCAGCACTGAACTGGTGGCGGCCATCGACCGTGAAGCCACCCCGGCAGAAATTTTAACGTCTGAGGTTTTTCCACTTGCCGATGCTTGTCAGTTTGCGGCTAAAAATGGCCCTCGCTTGTTGGCTCCGTATTCGCATACGGCGCTGCTTGGTTCTTGGTGGATGGGACGGATCGGCGTGTCGGTGCAACCCGAACCCTGGGGAGTCGTGCTGATTTTGGCTCCCTGGAACTACCCGTTGTTATTGGCCGGCGTGCAAGCGGTGCAAGCGGTCGCGGCGGGCAATGCAGTGCTGATTAAGCCGGCGCCTGGGTGTGAACGCATTACAGAATTGCTGCGCGATTGCATGGTCGAGTCGGGAGTCGCTGAGAACCTCGTTCAGGTTTTGCCCAGCGACGTCGTGGCTGGTGAAGCGGCGATTAAGGCGGGTGTCGACAAGGTGGTCCTAACCGGCTCTGTGGGCACCGGTCGCAAAGTGTTGCACCTGCTGGCGGACAAGCTGATCCCGTCGACGATGGAGTTGAGCGGTAGCGATGCAGTATTCGTTTTGCCTCAGGCTGATTTGAAACGTACTGCCAAGTCTGTCGCGTTCGCGCTCAAGATGAATGGTGGCGCCACCTGTATTGCTCCACGCCGCGTTTTTGTAACAGGTGAAAATTATTCTTTGCTGTGCGACTTGCTGATGAATGAGTTGGCTGACGTGCAACCGGTTACTGTTCGACCTCAGATATTTGAGCAGGCCCAAGGGTTGATCGCTGAAGCGTTGGGTGGCGGAGCGAAACTCTTGAGCAAGCCGCAACCAACATCAGCGCGCGATCAACTGCACGCCACCATTCTTGCCGATGTTCAGCCTCAAATGCGAGTTGCTACCGCCGACGTTTTTGCTCCAATCGCATCGATCATTCAAGTTAATGATATGACTGAAGCGATGCGGTGGGACGCGGCCTGCCCTTATCATCTATGTGCTTCCGTGTTCGGTCCCGAGCCGCACGTGTCTTACTGGGCTGAGCAAATTCAGGCTGGTTGCGTCACCCTCAACGATACGCTGGTTCCAACAGCCGACCCGCGGGTTGCCTTCGGAGGGCGCGGCCATAGCGGCTGGGGTGTTACTCGAGGGCCGGAAGGGTTGCTGGAAATGACGCGGCCCAAAGTGATTTGCGAGCGCCGTGGCAGGTGGATGCCGCACTTTGATCGTAAGGTTGCAACGAATCCCGCGGTCTTAACTCATCTGTTAAAGTTCTTCCACGCTCGCACACTTTCTGAACGGCTGCAAAACGGCTGGGCGTTCATTCTCAGCCAGTCAAGGTAGAAGCAAAAACGGTTGTCGAGCAATTGTCACACTTATGCAAGCTTCGTCAAACGAAAACAGGATATTGCCATCCTGTTTAAGTTTAGGTAGGATGAACGTGGAAAAAGATCATCGATCATGCATGCGAGGTGCAGAGTGAAACGTCTAAATTGGCTTGCCGATGCGCGGGTGCAGTGTGCCTGCCTGACCGTGGCGCTGATGGCTACCTGGGCAGTTGCTGCCGCCCAGGCGCAGTTTGATTTTGAAAAACCCCCGATCAACTATGGGGAAGTTGAATCGCATGATCGGGTGGGCGCGCTTGCCTCTGCGATGGAGAAGGGTGAAGTGCAACTGAAATACGATTCTGCACATGGCTGGTTGCCAGACTTGCTTAGCCAATTGCAAGTCTCACAAGAGTCTCAGGTGCTAGTGTTTTCAAAGACCTCGTTGCAATTGCACAAAATCAGTCCGCGCACACCTCGCGCGCTGTACTTTAATGATGACGTTTACGTGGGCTGGTGCCAGCAGGGTGACGTCGTCGAGTTGGCGGCGACGGATGGTGAGCTAGGGGCCGTGTTCTACACATTGGATCAAGACGCGGAAACGCCACCGCGAATAGTTCGCGACCGTGGTCAGTGCTTGACGTGCCACGCGACGACGCGAACGCAAAGCATTCCCGGTTATTTGATTCGTAGTGTCTACCCGGATATCAATGGCCGCCCTCGCACTGGGACGCGCACTTATGTGACCGACCATTCGAGCCCGTTTGAGCAACGTTGGGGAGGATGGTATGTGACTGGATCGCACGGTGAAATGCGTCATCTCGGGAACGTTCGAGCCAACAATCGAATGGATCCCGAAGTGATGGATGTCGACGCAGGTGCCAATCAACAGTCGCTGAATAAACTGGTGAACACCGAGCCCTATCTGACCGAGCACAGCGACTTGGTCGCGCTGCTGGTGCTCGAGCATCAAACGCAGATGCACAATCTGATCGCTCGCGCGGCGATGGAAGCACGGTCGGCGACGTATTACGATCGCGGCATAAATGAAGCACTTGGTCGCGCGATTGACACCGTC
>JANPLP010000276.1:0-1386 GCA_031426595.1 Planctomycetia bacterium
ATGCGGATCATCAACGACAGCTTGCAACATCGCATTGCGTCGGGTGGCTACACACAACAAAAAGACGGCTTGTTCATGGCAGCTGGCGCTCGGCTTGGCGAGTTTGTGCTGACGGAAACGCAGAATTGCTTAGCGAGAAGCGGGAGATGTTCGCAAAGCTGAATGTCGGGCGCGGTGGTGTTTATTGGATTGAATGGGCCGCGATAGTCAACGGGTGCTTGAGGTTTCATGTCCCACGTATCAACGTGCGAGGCACCTCCACACAGGAAGAATAGGATCACCGATTTGGCTCGACCGCCTTGACCCGTGCTTGTCCTGGCAGGCGATGCGGCAGCATTGTGGAGTGTTGATCCCTGATCGGCGCGCAAAGGGTTGCATGCGCCAAACTTCAAGCCAGCTATACCGCAACTGGATGCAACTAAGAATGTTCGTCGGTCGGGCATGTTTGGACTCGGTGCTTAAATTTATGCGGTGGCTGCGTTGCGATGTGGTTCAGGATTTGTGGAGAACTTATAGAATTGCCTCGATGGGGTGACCTTTACTGATGGCCAGCGGGCGGTTGAATCGGTCTCGTAGTTCGGTTTCCGGCGCAAAGCCCAAGCAATGATAAATGGTGGCGGTTAGGTCCTGTGGTTCGACTCGACCGTCGAGCGGATAGCCACCCTGTCGGTCGGATCGACCATAAACAGCGCCGCCTTGCACGCCGCCACCAGCCAGCGCGGCTGAGAAGACATGGCCCCAGTGATCGCGACCACCGCTGGCGTTGATCTTAGGCGATCGACCGAACTCACCCATCCACACCACGAGCGTCGATTCGAGCATTCCGCGTTGTTCGAGATCTTCGATGAGCGCCGAGTAGGCTTGGTCCATCGGGGGCATCAGCGAGTTCTTCAATCGCTCGGCGTTCTTTGCATGGGTGTCCCAAGCGGGGGCGATATTTTCGTCGTTTTCCCAACGAGTCCAATTGACTTGTACGAGCGAAACGCCGGCTTCAACTAGTCGACGAGCGAGTAGGACGCTTTGACCGAAACGATTCTGGCCATACCGTTCACGCATCGCGGAGGCTTCGCGTTCGATCGCAAAAGCTTGCTGAGCGTCACTGGTGCGCAGCAGATCGATAGCTTTGTTTTGCCAGCCAGCCCAACGCTCCGGTGCATTGGATTGTAATGCGTCGAAGCGTGCGTTCATCAAACTTTGCAGCTTCCGTCGCTCGAGCAGTCGTTCGGCGGTCATATCAGCGGGTAGCGCGATCGTAGGGACTCGAAAGTCGGCTTTGCTTGGATCGCAGTTGACTAACCAAGGGTCAGCATGATTTCCCAGCCAGCCTGCATCTTGACCAGGCCAAACGATGTGGCCTGTGTTCCAGATTTCTTCCGGCAGTCGGAT
>JANPLP010000277.1:0-12903 GCA_031426595.1 Planctomycetia bacterium
AGCGCTGGCAAGAGCGTTGGGTTCGAAAGCTAAAGTGAACACGACGCCGGCTGAGGGATCGAATTCATCGCCTCAGCAATCGCAGCAGGGGGGCAGCAACAGCGGTTCATCGGATGAAGATGCGGCACGGCGTCGAGCGGAATTTTTTCAGCGGATGCGTGACAGCGGCGCGTTTGGCGGTGGCCCGGGTGGTGGCCCGGGTGGTGGCCCGGGCGGCGGGCCTGGAGGTGGACGCGGCTTTTCGCTTCCCAGCAGCGGTGGTGGCGGTCGTGGCGGTGATAGTGGACGAGGAGGCCGATAGTTATGGTCATGCTTGAAGCGGGTGACATTCTTATTCGACGCGGCTTGATCGATCAGCAGCAGTTGGATCAGTTGCGGCTGAGTGGTGGCAGTGCCAGCAGCTTGGTAGATGCGGCGATTCAGCAAGGGATGGTAGGTGAAGAGCCTGCTCTGCGAGCGTTGGGCGAAGAACTGGGGATGGACTTCGTCGATCTTCGCAACGCTGAAGTTGACATTGAACTGGTCAAATCGTTTCCGCAAAAATTGATTTACCGTCACTCACTGTTCCCGCTTAATCGGCATAACGGTTCGTTGACATTGGCGACCAGCGATCCGTTGGATGTGTATGCGTTGGATGAAGCTGGATCGGCGACGGGGCTGACGATTATTCCCGTGGTGGCTGAGCGCAGTGAAATTGCGCGGTTGATGAAGAAGCACCTTGGTGTGGGCTCAGAGACCGTTGAAGGCTTGATGGCTGCGCGGGCTGACGACGACGACGTGCAATTGCTCGAAGAGTTGGAAGTCGACGGCAGCGAGATGGGCGAGATGGCCCAAGAAGCTTCGGTTGTACGGTTAGTGAATGAAATTTTGGTGGAAGCGGTCGACTCGCGGGCGTCGGACGTTCATATTGAATCACAGACGAGCGGTTTTGTGATTCGTTATCGCATTGACGGTATTTTGCATGTTCAGCCTGCACCGCCGGAGATCAATCGTTTTCAGGCGGCGATCATCAGTCGCTTGAAGATTATGGCGCGGTTGAATATTGCTGAGAAGCGTTTGCCGCAAGACGGTCGTATCAAGTTAAAAGTGCATGGTCGCGAGATCGACGTGCGTTTGTCTGTGATTCCGATGATCCATGCGGAGAGCTTGGTCATGCGTATCTTGGACAAAGGTGCGATGAAGTTTGACTTGTTGGGTTTGGGGATGGACCCAAAAACGTATGCGACGTTTAGTGATTTGATTCGCTTGCCGCACGGAATCGTATTGGTGACGGGTCCGACGGGTTCTGGGAAAACGACGACGTTGTACAGCTCGTTGATGGAGATTAAGAGTACTGAGAACAAGATTATCACCACGGAAGATCCCGTTGAATATCAGTTAGACGGCATCAATCAGATTCAAGTGCATTCAAAGATAGGTTTGACTTTTGCGGCCTCGTTGCGGAGTATCTTGCGCCACGATCCGGACATTGTGTTGATCGGTGAAATTCGTGACCATGAGACGGCTGAGAATGCCATACAGGCGTCGCTGACCGGTCACTTGGTATTTAGTACGTTGCACACCAACGATGCAGCGGGTGCGTACACGCGTATTGTCGACATGGGCGTTGAGCCGTTCTTAGTGGCGAGCACCGTAGAAGGCGTGATGGCTCAGCGGTTATTGCGGAAGCTTTGCCCGGCATGCAAGGAAGCCTACTATCCGAAGGCGGAAGATGTTCCGTCCGATTTTCCATTGGAGTTGCTGGACGGTAAGCAGTTGTATCGCGCGGTAGGATGCAGGACTTGTCGGAACGTTGGTTACGGCGGTCGTATGGGAATTTATGAGCTGATGGTGACGACAGAAGAAGTTCGTCAGTTGGCTCATGATCGTGTGAGCAGTTGGCAGATCAAGCAGGCGGCGCTGAAGAATGGAATGCGCACATTGCGGATGGATGCTTGGCAGAAAGCCATAGAGGGTCGCACGAGCGTGGATGAAGTGATTCGTGTGACGAAGGGCGACAGGTTGGGGTAAGGTTTGAAATTTAGGGATTAACGAGTTTAGGGGTTACAAACCAGACGATGCCGGATTTTGCTTACGTTGCTCGGGATTTTAAAGGGCAGCGGAAAACGGGGACAGTGACTGCAAACAGCCAGCGGGATGTGATTTCCCAGCTGGATGCATTGTCGTTGTTTCCGGTCGAGATCACCGCTGCTAAGGATGCGTCGGCGATTCGCACGCGACGTGTGAGCGGTCAAGTGATGGCGAATGCCTACAACCAGTTGGCCTCGTTGTTGCGTAGTGGTGTGCCATTGATGCGGGCGTTGACGGTGATGAGTCAGCAGGCGAGCAAGCCCGCTTTAAAGGCTGTGCTGGAAGACATCAAGTCACGAGTTGAGGACGGTGAGCCTTTGCCGGAAGCGATGGCTCGTTATCCGCGGGTCTTTAATGACATGGCGGTCAACATGGTTCGAGCTGGCATGGAGGGGGGCTTTTTGGAAGACGCACTGGAGCGTGTGGCATCGTTCACTGAGCAGCAGGAGGATATGAAGGGTCGCGCGATGGGTGCGCTGGCTTATCCTATTTTCTTGGGATGTGTGGGTTCAGCGGTGGTAATGGTACTGATCATTTTCTTCGTTCCCAAATTTGAACCTTTGTTTGGGACATTGCGTGAGAAGGGTCAGTTGCCATGGGCGACTGACGCATTGTTAGCGTTCAGCAACTTTCTGCAAGCTTACTGGTGGTTGATCATTGGGGTAATTGCGGCGGTGATTTTTGCGATATTCAAATTTCTGTCGACGGAGGCAGGGAAAACTTGGTTTGATTGGGCGAAGATCAAAGTGCCGATGTTTGGTACGATCTTTTTGAATTTAGCGGTGGCTAGATTCTGTCGCGTGTTGGGAACCTTGTTGGGGAATGGCGTTCCCATTTTGAAGTCGTTGGATATCAGTCGGAATGCGGCGGGAAATCGGATTTTGTCGACTTCGATTGAGGCGGCCAGTCAGAACATTACGGCGGGTGAAAAGCTAGCTACACCGTTGGCTGCGTCGGGGCATTTCCCTGCTCAGGTGACGGAGATGATTGCAGTTGCCGAAGAGTCGAACTCGCTGGACAAGGTGATGGTCCAAATATCGGATAGTCTGGAGCGAACCACATTCCGACGGTTGGACGTGATGGTGCGATTGCTAGAGCCGCTGATGCTGCTGATAATGGCTGCCTTGGTGTTTTTTATCGTTTTAGCGTTGATGGTGCCGCTACTTAATAGCTCCGGAGCGGTTTAATAGACTGTAATATGTTGGTTTGGCGCGATGGCTGGTATCGCCATCGAGGTTTATCAAGTCATCGAATCACAAACAGAGTTTCAAAGGTCTGGGAGAGATAGTCATGAGTCGTTGTATGCATCATCGTAGATTTGCACGCGTGGGTCGGGTTGCCAGGAGCGGTTTTACGCTGATGGAAGTGATGTTGGTGTTGGTGATCATTGCGGCGATCGCTGGCATCGCAGTGGTCAACATTGGTGGAGTGCGCGAGAACGCATTTAAGCAAACTGCCAAGACGGACATCAATAATCTGAAGACTTTAATTAGCACCTATGAGCTGATGGTGGGGACGTATCCATCGACTTTGGAAGCCTTGCATGAGCAGCCATCTGACTTGGCGGATCCGACCAAGTGGCAGCGAGTATCGCGCGACCCGATTAAGCCGGATCCTTGGCAGCGTCCGTACGAATACAAAGTATCGGGTGCAGAGTATGAAATTCGCAGCTTGGGTCCGGATGGTCAGAGCGGCACTGACGACGACATTACCGGGTAGTGTTGTCAGGATGTAGCGGCGGGTGAACTCGCGCGTTTTTCCGGTCTGCTGCGACGGTGGGCCTTAGTAAGTTCAACAAGGGATTTGACCAGGGGTTTCGACTCCTGGTCAGTTTCGTAAACCGGGACTATTAAAAAGCAGATTCATGTCAGCATCATTCAGGAGAGCGAACGAATCGAAGCGGCTGTTGTGTAGTCGTCGCGGGTTCACGTTGCTGGAATTGATGTTGGTGTTAGCGATCATTGTGGCGATTGGAGCCATTGCGGTCCCGGCTTTCACGGGTGTGTTTGATCGACAGCGTCTGGTTGCTTCGGCTGAAAAGATTCGATTGGAGCTTGACCGCGCTCGATTGGCGGCGATGCGGACTGGCCAGGCTCAGATGTTCGAGTGCATTCCGGGTGCGGGTCAATACTCGGTTCATCCAATGGCGCAGCAAGCGGACCTGATCAATTCAGGCGAAGGTGCCACGGTCATAACAACGGCGGGCACGCTGGCTGCGACGACCGCGGATGGAATGTTGACTGCTGCTTCAGCCACATCGTTGAGCGGTGATGTTAAAGATCTGGAAGAGAAGATTACGTTTGTCAGTTGCATGGTGGCGACTGATAGTCGCGCGTACAACGTGGCTCAGCAGTCGATGACATCGGCGGGGCAAGTGTCGCTGACGAACGTTGGTCAGGTGATCATTTTTTATCCTGATGGAAGTACGAGCAACGCGGAAGTCCGAGTTCAGAACGCGCGAGGCGAAGTGCGGGCGGTGCGTTTACGAGGACTGACAGGTCACAGCAAAGTGCTGACGATAACCAATGTTTCGTCGGCTGAAGAGGCGAACAAGCTATGAGATTCGCAAGTGAAGTTCGACGTCGTGCAATTTCATTATTGGAAGTGATCTTAGCGCTGGCGATTCTCGGGATAGCTTCGGCTTATCTGTCTCAAGCTATGCAATTGGCAGCACTGAATGCGATTCGAGCTCAGCGGTTGACTCAGGCTGAGTTGGTCGCTGAGAGTGTCATGAATCAGGTGATCGGAGGGGTCATCCCCGCGCAACCGGCGACTTGGGCCCCCTATAGTTCGGCGACAGCGACGGGTGCATGGAATTACAGTTTGGCGATTGTTCCGGCTGAGATGCAGGGGATGATAGGAATTCAGATAGGAGTTCAAGAAGTCATTCCTGGCGCCTTGTTGGGGGCTCAGCCTGCCGATTTAGTATCGACTCGATGGATCATTGATCCAGCACTGATGTTGGATGTTCTACCGGCGGAAGAACCCGCAGAAGAAGACACTGCGGCTAGCGGGCAAAGCGGTAGCCAAGGCGCTGGGCAATCGCAGGGCGGGCAAGCCATGGGCGGCCAAGCCATGGGTGGACAGGGTATGGGTGGACAGGGCATGGGCGGCTTTGGTGGCCAGGGCGGTCAGGGTGGCTATGGTGGCCAGGGAATGGGTGGCCAGGGCGGTCGTGGTGGAGGCCCGGGAGGTGGTGGCGGGGGGGCTGGTGGTGCACCGGGCGGAGGTCGGGGGGCGGGAGGTATGGGTCCTGGTGGTCCGCGGCCTGGTGGTCCTGGCAGTCCAGGCGGACAGCGGCCGGGAGGTCAAGGCCCGGGTGGGCAGCGGCCAGGCGGCCAGGGTCAGGGTCAGGGTCAGGGTCCGGGTGGCCAGGGTCCAGGTGGTGGACGTGGCGGGGTTGGCAATGGTGGGCAGGGCGGTAGGGGGCGGTAGTGAAAAAACGAAGAGCTTTCACACTGATCGAATTGATGTTGGCGTTATCGCTGATTGTGGTGGCGACTGCGCTGATCGGTAGTTTGATGCAGATGTATGCGCGCAATTTTGCGACTCGTGGGGAAGATATTCGCCGCATGCAGTTGGCTCGAAGCATTCTCAATATGATTGCTGAAGATCTTCGGGCGGTGGTGACCGTGCAAGAGTACGATGCCAGCGTATTGCAGCAGCAGCTCGGAAGTGGTGGTGGAGGTTCGGGCGGCGAAAGCGCTAGTGCTGGCGGTACGGGTGAAGCTGCAGGCGCGGGTGCTTCGGGATCGGGTGCTTCGGGAGCGGGTGCTTCGGAAGCAGGTACTGCGGAAGGCGGCTCAGCGGATGCGAGTGCAGTTACCGCGGTCGTGCGGGAACCTGGGCTGTACGGGACGCAATATGACTTGACGCTGGACGTGAGTCGATTGCCTCGGGCTGACGAGTATATTCCGGCGGCGGGCGCACTGGTTGCGGCGACGTTAACGGATGTCCCGGGAGATATCAAGACAGTGACTTACTTTGTGCAGTCACCGAGTATGACGGGCGTAGGCGATACGATGGATGCATTTAACGATCCGACGATGGTAACCAATGGATTGACAGGTGGGCTGGTACGCCGAGCGCTCGACCGAGCAATCATGGCTTATGCGGAGGAGACGGGGGATACGACGCGTTTATTACAGACTGGCGAGTTGATAGCGCCTGAAGTTGTGTCGCTAGAGTTTGCTTACTTCGATGGCACCCAGTGGCTGTATGACTGGGATTCGACGACTCAGTCGCTTCCGTGGCTGGTGCAAATCACGTTAGGTATTCAGTCGGCCACTGGTGAAGCGGAGGGAGCGATGAATGCAGGAGTTTCGCTTGGTTCGATGACGGCGGAGCAGCAAGCGACGGCTGGGGTGCAGGTTTTCGAGTTGATTGTGGCGATTCCAGGTGCGCAGTTGAAAGCGGCTGAAGTTGCCACTGAGGGGACTGACTCAGGGATGAGTTCGATGGGGTTGCCGTAGACGCAAATCGATTTTTACAAGCAGACTTACCATGGTAAAAGTGCCTTTCAACCGAAGTTCGCGAAAGCCGGCTGGTGGTCGCGATCGTCGCGCGTTCTTGCTAATTCTGGTTTTGGTCGTGGTTGCTATGGCGGGATTGGCAGCTCTGAATTTCTCCAATTCAATGCTAACGTCGCATGAGTCATCAGTCTTATCGGGCTCTCAGTTGCAAGCGCGGATGTGTGCGGAGTCGGGAGTGCAGGCGGTGAGGTTGTTTGTGAGTTACGATCGGGTGACGCGAGCCTCGATGGGTGGGCAGTGGGACAACGCGACTCAATTTCAGGCGCTGAATGTGATGCCTGAGCAAGATCCCAAGCGTCGTGGTAATTTCACTGTAATTTCACCTAGTTTGGATCAGACCGGTTATTTGTCTGGGTTGCGTTATGGTCTCCAGAATGAATCGGCCAAGATCAATTTAAATACATTGGCACAGTTAGATCAATTAGCGGCTGCTGGGTCTTTGGCATCGGCAGCGATGGGCCAGGGGATGGCATCGATGGGTATTGGGGGCGGCGGATCGGGTGGCCAAGGCGGTGGCGCTGGCGGGCAGAGTCCCAGCCCTCAAGGCTCTGGTGGTCAAAGTTCTGGTGGTCCAAGTTCTGGTGGTCAAAGCGCGGGCGGCCAGGCAGGTAGTGGTGGCGGGCAGAGTTCTGGGCAGGGGGCCGTAGGGCAAGCGGGTGGCAGCACACAACTGGCGAGTAGTCTTGGTGAAGCGGCGGGGGGGAACATGGCTCAGACTCTCCTGATGGGTTTGCCTGGAATGACTGAAGACACTGCGGATGCGATCTTGGACTGGTTGGATGCCGATGAGGAGCCGCGACCGCTGGGTGCGGAGTTTGCAGATCACTATCAGCAGTTGCAACCTCCTTACAAGCCGACGAACGGTCAATTGCAATCGGTTGAGCAATTGTTATTGGTACGAGGTGTGACGCCTATGTTGCTGTTCGGTTACGACGAGAACCGAAACGGTGTGTTGGATTCAGATGAGCAGACAAAAATGAGTATGGGCATTCAGCCTGGTATGGCGCCAGGCCAATTGGCTGCACCACTGGATCCGAACGTTGCGCCGCCTCCGCCGCTCGGTTGGGCTCCTTACTTCACTTTGCATAGTCAAGAGAAAAACGTCGCTAACGATGGACTGGCACGGATTAACGTCAACGGCGCCGATTTGCAAACCCTGTATTCGGATCTTCAGGCGGCAGGATTGAACGAGCTGCAAGCAACCTTCATTGTGGCGTATCGGATGGCGGGTCAGCCATCGCCGACAGCCAGCAATCCATTGGCTCTGCTGATGAGTGCCGGTGCTGGAGCGGGGCTGCAGCCTCCTCCGCCACCGCCGCCGGTGTCGCAGTTGGGTCAGAATTTGGGTGTTCATCTCGTCGCTTTCCAACAGGGCCTAAGGGGTGGTGGTGGCGGCCAGGCGGGTGGCGGTCCGGGCGCAGGCCGACCGGGCGGTGGCGGCAGTCGCGGTGATGGCCCAGGGGGTGGTGGACCAGGCGGCGGTCGCGGCGGTGGCCCAGGTCGTGGCGGCCCAGATGGCGGTGGTCCGGGTCGTGGCGGGCCCGATGGCGGCGGTCCGGGGCGTGGCGGGCCAGATGGGGACGGTCCAGGTCGTGGAGGTCCCGATGGCGGGCGTGGCGGGGAGAATGGCGGTCGGGGAGGACGAGGTGGCCAGGGCGGCGGGATGCAGGGTGGAGGCGGTCAGGCTCAGGACCCGCCGGTGCCGTGGACAACTTCGGCTTTTGCTTCCTTTGATTTGACGCAGCAGGGCGGGGTGCAATTGAATCAGTTGTTGGATCTGGTGGATGCGACGGTGGTTTTGAACCAAAACGGAACGGCGACGACCTATACATCACCATTTACAAGTAGTCCCTTGGATATTGCGAATTACTCGCCGGTAATCATGGACAAGTTGACCACGGTGGCAGCGGAGACCATTCCGGGGCGCATCAACATCATGGAATGTCCCAGAGAGATACTTTTGGGATTGCCGGGGATTACGCCGGAAGTGGGCGAGCAGATCTTGGAAGCCCGGATTGATGGTTCGGAGAGCGAAACGCGGAAGTACGAAACTTGGTTGGCATGTGAGGGTTATGTCACTGTGGACCAGATGCGGGCTTTGATGCCTTTAATTACCTGCGGGGGGGACGTGTTTAAGGCCCAGGTGATCGGTTACATGGAAGGGAGTGCTGCTGCGTCGCGGGTGGAAGCGATTGTGAGCGGGGCGGGGCAGGTGCCGGAGGTTGTGTTTTTCCGCCGATTGGATCATTTGGGGCGCGGTTTTGACGTGGCTACATTGGGGCAACGTTACGACGCGGCCATGAATGCAGGATTGGGGATTCAGTAACTAGAATGGAAGAAGTGGCGATCGAAAGTTCGTCCGAGACCAGAATTCATTTGATTGTTGAAGCGAGAATTTTGTGGCACGAACTGTAGTCATTGATTGGCAACGCGATAGTTTGTTGGTGGGCGTCGGTGTCCGTCGCGGATCGTCGGTTGCTTTTGAGCAAGTGAGGTTATTGCCGCTTGGCGAATCGGAGCAGGGAACGGTTACGGCTGGGCAGGCGCTTCGCAAAGCTATTCAAGAGCTAGAGTATGGCAAGTCCGACGCGATTGTGATTGCCTCGCGTGAAGTGATCGAGATTCGGACTTTGTCAGTACCTAACGTTGAGCAAGATGAGTTGCCAGATATCATCCGCTTTCAGGCTCAGCGGCAGATGGCGAACATGGGAGAGACCTGGCCGCTCGACTACATATTGCTGCCCAGTGCGGGGTTGGAGAACAGGGTCGCGTTGGCAGCCGCGATTTCGCCGGCGCACATGGCGGAAATTGAGAACTCGTTGGCAGGCGCTGGATTACAACTGAGCCGCGTGTTGCTGAGGCCCCTAGAGATCGCGCGGTTTGCGTTGACTGCCGATACTACCGGATCGATGAAAGACGGGGCATCGGTGGTGGTTTGTTTGACGGACAGTCAAGCCGATTTGTTGTTGTTGAATTCCGGCGCGGTGGTGCAGTTGCGAAGCACGCGATTGCCGACGTCGAGCGAGCAGATCGCAAGCACGATTGTGGGTGAGATCAAGCGAAGTTTGGTGGCGGCAGCTAGTCAGTTGAATGGTGTGTCTCTGACGAGTGCGATGCTGATCTCTCCGGCCGAGTTGGCGAGTAAAGTTGAGCAGGCGGTATCGGAAGCGGTCGGATGCAATGTCGCGGTGGTCGATCCAGGGCTCATGTTACCGAGCGCGTTTCAGGGCGGCGAGAGTTTAACTCATTCGTCCGCAAATCGGCTAGCTGCGATTGCGGGAGTTGTCGGTTCGCCCCAGCCAGATAAGCGAACTTTGATTGATTTTAAGAACCCCAAGAAGCGACCGCCGAAGGAAGTTAACTTCCGACGCTATGTGTTAGCCTGTGCGGCGGCAGGGTTGCTGTTATTGGCAGCGGGTTCTTGGTGGTATACGACCAACAGTTCGATGGATCGCGAACTCGCGTCGCTCAAGAAGGACATAGCGGATAAGAAAGAGTTAGGCGAGTTGGCGCTCAAACAGATCGCTGAATTCAATGAAGTAAAGAAGGTTTTGGATGGTTCGCCGAATTGGTTAGATGAAGTCGAGCGGATCGCGATGAGCATGCCAGAGAATGTGATCCTGTTTAGTCCCACAATGTCCGTTGGTGGGAATGGAGAAGGATTTATCAAATCCAAGGTTTACGGTGTCTCTGCAGAAGAGCTCAGCAATTTCGAGAACAAGCTTCGCGAGGAAGATCAATTTCGAGTTAGCTCGGCAGGGATATCACGAACCGACATTCGCGAAGGTTATCCGTGGGAAACCATGATCACTATTTCGTTTACCAATCGTGGGTGGAATTTGCTGGGTGACGGCAAGCCCGCCGAGGCGAAGAAGCCGGTAGTCAAGCCTCAAGCGAGTACGGAAGTGAAGGCGAACGCACAAGTTGTTGCAGCGCCTCCAGCGGCGTCTGCTTCCGATAAGGTGCAAGTTGCCCCAGCATCCGCGACTGAACCTAAGGTGGAAGGCGATAGAAAGGAAATCGCAGAACCAGCCAGCAAAGAACCAGCCAGCACAGAACCGGCTAGCAAAGAGCCGGCTAGCACAGAACCAGCCAGCACAGAGCCAGCCACTGAAGAACCAGCTACGAAGTTGAAGTCTGAGGGTGAACCGTTGGAGACGCCAAAGGCTGAACCTAACCGAGAGGTAGTGGGACTTTAGCTGTGTGAGTGCAGTGGGGCGGCGAGTAGCCTGCGCGATTTGAGTAATTTTTGGATTGCAATTGAACTGTGAAGTAACTGAATATGGCGATGACATCACGCGAACGACTGTTAGCAATTGGAGTTGGAGTGACCGTAGGGTTACTTGGGCTGCAATATGGAATTAGCTCGATATCAGCCAAATTGACTGCGAAGCAGGCGTTAATCGATGCGGCACGCAAGGACGCTGATAGCTTGCAGTTGCAGATCACAAAAGGGATGATCTCGCAGAAGAAGGTCAACGCGCTCAAGGCGAAGTCATTTCCTTCCAATGCGGATTTGCTGAATGGTCGTTATCGAGAGTGGCTGACTCAGGTTGGGGAAGAAGTTGGACTGACGGGTGACGATTTTAAGATTGTAACGCAGCCGCGACCGGTGAAGTCGACCTCGGCTTATACGGCTTACAAGGCAACGATGCAGGTGCAGTGTCGAACGGATCAACTGATCGACTTGATGGCTAAGTTTTACGAAAAGGATTTGCTGCACACGATTACAAGCTTGAAGGTGACGTCGACGCCGCAGCCCAATTGGTTGAATGTTTCGTTGGACTCACAAGCGATTGCATTGCGAGTGGCGGATGCTAAGCAGCCGTTTTCCAGCGAATCGTCAAAACGGTTGCCGAAGACGGCGGAAGAATACAAACAGTCGATTTTGGGCCGCAATCCATTTGCTCCTCCAAATTCGCCTCCAGCGTTGGCGACTGCGCCGCGTCAAGAGGTAAAGCGAGGGGAGGCATGGAGTTTGAAGTTAGAGGGCAAGGACCCAGAATCACACCTGGTGAAATTTGAGATGGTTTCTAAGGAGCTTCCGCCTGGATTGAATTTTAGTGATCGAAGCGGGGAGATTTCTTGGAAGCCGGAAGCGAACGGCGATTATGAAGTGGTGGTTCGAGCGACGGATGATGGATTGCCAGCGAAGTCAGCGGATTACAAATTGGCATTTAAAGTGGTCGATCCTCCGCCGCCACCTGCGCCGACGGTTGAGCCGCCGAAGTTTGATGCAGCCTCGCAGTCTCGGGTTACGGCGCTTGTTGGTGGTCGCGATGGCCCGGAAGTTTGGGTGCGTTCTTTGACTGAAGGAAAGTCTTTTCAGTTGAGTGAGGGTGAGGACTTCGAAGTGGGTTCGATCAAAGCCAAAGTGGTTTCGATCAACTTGAAGGAGAGCTTTGCTGAGTTTGAAACTGACGGGATGCGTTGGCTGGTTGGAATGGATTCAACGCTTAAAGAAGCATTCGAAAAAAGCAAAGCGGATTAGCTTAGCCAAGTCGGTCTTGCCTGTCAGTCTTCTATCATCTTCGACTGGAATCCAGTAGATTTCAGTGATTGCTCGAGCGTTAGGTTCAAAGCAACTTCCACGCTGCTAGGCTCTTAGGCGGCGATAGAATTCGAACGATCGATAAGACTTAGGTAACGATATGACGCAACTGCTGCGGTTTGATCCCTCGTCCGCCTTCCTTCCAGAAACTGGGTTAGACGCGAGCGATGTGGCTAGCTTAGCTCCGACGCTGGAAAAGCTTCGCGACGAAATATGTGTTACAGATGTGAAAATGATGGCGGGCGAGTTGCCTACGCCGGCTGAGAAGCAACCTCTGGATGCTGCTTTCTATCTGATGCCCGAGCGCTTGTTGGCTGCTTACGAGGCTCAGCGAGCCGATAGTGAACTGGGACGAATTCTGGCATCCACCAAAGCTATGATGGCTGAAGTGGATCGCGTAGTTGTGCTGGGGATTGGCGGTTCCTATATGGGCGCCAAGGCGCTGATGGATGGTTGCTGCCAGCCGTATTTCAATGAGTTGTCGCGCGGTGAGCGTGGTAGTCGTCCTCGCATTTACTTCGAGGGAAACAACGTTGATAACGACGCTTCTCAGGGTTTGTTGCACTTGTTGGGTGCGCATCGTGGGCATGTAGCGAGTGGCGTTGAGGATAGCTGGGGTGTCGTCGTTATTAGCAAGAGCGGTGGGACTTTAGAGACGGCTTCTGCGTTTCGGCAGTACTTGTCAGCCTTGGAAGTAAGTTGCGGCGGGGACATGGATAAAGTTCGTCGCCGGTTGATTCCGGTGACGGG
>JANPLP010000278.1:0-3686 GCA_031426595.1 Planctomycetia bacterium
CGACATCCTTCAGGCGATCGACATCGGACTCGACCAAATATGTCTGTATAACTTAGTCATGTTTCGCGGACTGGGTTCAGTCTGGTCTCGTGACGCCGAGCTGCTCGCTAGCCTTCCTGCGAACGACGCGGCCGCTGAAAATTGGTTGGTTCTCCGAGCGTTGCTCACCGACAATGGCTTCCGCCAGACCTCGTTGACGAATTTCGAACGCACTGAATTTGAGAGTGATGCGCGCCGCTATCGCTACGAGCCGATCAGTTACGAAGCGGTTCATTGCCAGGTGCTTGGCTTCGGTCCTTCGGGCATTTCCTATGCTTCATCAGACGATGAGCAGTATGCACTAAAGACAATGAACCCAGAAAGTTCGGCGGAGTATCTGCAAGCTGTTCGTTTGCATAACCCTACTTGGAATCGGTACTTCCAGTACCAACGTCAAGACTTGGAGTTGCTTCATTTCACTCGGCGTTTGGCCACACTGCGAATTGACAAGGCTCTGTTCTCCCAGAAATTTGGACTCGCTGCCTGGGACCGCTACTCCGACCGACTTGACCTGCTGGTAACTGAGGGTTTGTTGGAGGTTAGCCAAGACGCCTACCTGTTGACGCCGCGAGGGATGTTCTATTCGGACTCGATCGCGGCCTTGCTAGCTGAGAGTCGATGGCAAATCCCCAATGAATTGCCGCTATCGGCAGCGTTCAACGACAACAGTGCAGGTCACATGTAATTCCTAGGCCGATCCAATCCCAACGGCCGCCATCGATGCTCCCTACAAATTCTTTCCTATAGGTGAACCCGTGTCGAACGCACTTCAGACCAGTCTTGAACTGATGCAAATGTATCGCGAGCGCAGCGGTGATCCGGCGTTCTGGGCAGAACCGCTTAACGCTATTTCTAACGGGTCGTTTGTGGTTGCTGCAGCGTTTGCCTTGGAGCTTGCAATTCGCCGCCGCGCGTTGACAATCAGTACGCTGACCCTCATTGTGCTCGCGGCAGTTATCGGCTGTGGAAGCTTTTTGTTTCACACGATACCGACGCCGCTTACTAAGTGGATGGACATTATTCCGATTACGCTGTTTCAAATTTGCTTCACTTGGCTAATCTCGGGTAAATTGTTGTCAGCCAATCGTTGGCTCTCAGCCGCCATCGTCATCGCTTTGGTCTGGGCATCGTTCGCATTGATGCCCTACCACCACCCCATCAATGGATCGTTGTTTTACATGCCGTCGTTGGTGGCAATGTTGGGCTTCGGGGGTTTGTGGGCCCACCGAAGTAGCTCCGAACCTTTTTTGCTGATTGGCGCAGCCTGCTGCTTTGCAACTGCAATCACTGCACGGTCCGTCGACTGGATTGTACCGTGGCCTTATGGTACTCACTGCCTCTGGCATCTGCTAAATGGGATGGTGGTGTATGCGGCTCTCAGGACGTGGATCGTGGCAACCGCCTCCGTTGAGTCAATTCTGCCTCAGGTTTGATCGCTCCTCTCTCAGCAGTTGCGTAGTCCATCGATTTCTGAATACCCCATCTTTGTCTACCTGATTGCATACTTCCTGGAAAGCGCTGAAAGCTGGATAGAGACTTCGCAGCGAGTCTGTTGATAAAGGGCACAATTTGCCCCAATGAGGACGAGCATCAAAGAGTTGCATCATAGACTTGGCTAGAAAAGTCGCGAGTTCGTCGAATGGCTTGCGGCTATCGCCTCGGTCGAAATTGGTCAGGGTGATCGAGTACCACGCGTCATTGTCTAACAGGCCTAATCTCTTTTCGGCGTCGCTTCTATCTTTGATGCCCACGCCAGCGTTGCTTGCCATGGAGATTAAAGTGTCGTCCGGAAGTATTTTTCGAATACAAATCGGATAGTGATGACAGTAACGGCCACGCAATCTCTCTAGTTCATCACTCAGTTTCACAGCCGAGAGTTGATTCTGAAATTCACTATCTGAAAGTCGCTGTGGGTATGCAGAAGCGTCAAGCGAATGTTTCAGGAACAAAAGCGCACTTGGCAAGTAATGCCGCTGGACAAAAAGCTCGGCTTCGACATGCCGGAATAATTCGTGCTTCATAACCAACTGGGAACTCGACGGTCCAACGACTCGCCAATTCCGGATAACGCACGCTGGCGCGATCCAGCGAAAAACAGCAACCACCGCAGATCGAAGACAGATTACACGCACTACCGTTAGAATCAGTAAATGCAATGCGAGGTCGAGCATTATGAAGCGGTACCAATGGTACAGGCCAATTGCCAGAGAAGTTTCGGCCTCCAACTCACGGCGGTGCTGCACAATGTAGGACCAGCGCCATGGAACTAGATAGAACTGCTGGAGCGGAAACTCTTTCTCAGCAGCAAGGACGTCGTCCAGTTGTTCGTACTCGCGAAAGTGCTCCTCTACTAGGTACTTTTCTCGGCACTCCATCGTGACACTCAGAATGACACCGAGACATCCCAGCGAACAGCGTGCCGCACGAAGTTCGTCACCGTCGGTGATGTCGACAATGAGCGCCTCTCCAGTATGACTATCGTATCTGGCGACGCGAACACCGATCACGTAGTGCGACAGAGAATTTCTACCTGATCCATGCGTGCCAGTGGAAATCGCACCTGCTATGGTCTGTTCGGCAATGAACCCGACTGAGGGCAAAGTCCACTGTGTCTTCAATTCCAGTTGCTCAAGGAGGCGCTTAATTTGACATCCGGCTCCGACGTCAACTGACTTGCCAGCCGTGTCGTTAAGCTGAACGCGCTCGAAATTGCTTAAATCTAGCAGCACATCGGAGCTCTCCAGCACTTGGCTCCACGAATGAAGGCGACCAATGCAACGTATGGACCGACCTTTATGTTGATTCAGAATTTCAAGCACCTCGGATTCTGTTTGCGGCGCAAAATACGAATGCGATTCAATCTGAACATTGCGTCCAAAATTCATCTTTTTCATGTGCCCGCTCCATTTGGATGTGATTTGATATGCTTAGTAGGTGTATTAGCATGAATGGGGATCAAGATTCGCCGCGTGGCGCTGGCCCCCTTTTTTAATCCGAGGCGCACCCTCGCAGTCATGCCGAGCTCTCGTTGCTTGACGCAGTCATGCCGACCGAGTCACCTCGAAGTGCTTAGCTCCAATCGTACAAGCGAGAATCTGCGCTTGTTGGTGCGCGAGAATTTTAAAAAAAGTGGGAAAACTTCGCACAATCACTTTCGCAATCTCGCTTTTTGCTTTGAGGAGCAATGGATGAATCGAACTCAACAGCAGACAGAATTCGACTTGGAACAACGTCGACCGAGCCTGATAACGTTAGCTGAAGCGTTGCTTTCACCTGCGTTTCGTGGACATGTCGACGCATCCGATCTCGTTCAGCAGACACTTATGGAAGCGCACTGCAATATCGACGAACTGTGTAAACTGAGTGACGTGAGGCTGGCCGCTTGGTTGCACACCGCCTTGAAACACAACTTGCTTGATGCGGTCAGACACCTACGAACGGCTAAGAAAAACGTTAGCAGGAATGTCCGATTGGGAGATCTTCAGAATTCGTTCGTTCGCCTGGAGCAGTTGCTGGTTGCGCATGACACCTCGCCCAGTCAGGTGTTACAACGCAATGAGGACATCGCTCGCATGTTGGCAGCATTACAAACATTGCCGTCTAACCAAAGAATGGCCCTCATTTTAAAGCACCTACGCGGTCATACA
>JANPLP010000279.1:0-2120 GCA_031426595.1 Planctomycetia bacterium
ACGTTGATGCATCGAGCGTGTTATCTGCATTGTTGCCGAACAGTTCCGCCCGTTCGATACTCGCAACTGCTGCGGTCAGGGTGTTTGCACCCACTGTGACGGAAATCTGGCTGTTGGTCAAAACCAAACTGGCCGGAGTAGATAAAGATTCTTCCTGCAGGTTTTCATGAAGTGTGTCACTTCCAGCACCACCATCGTATGCATCGCTTCCCGTACCGCCATAAAGAAAGTCTCTTTCGCTTCCTCCAATGAGCGTGTCGTTCCCATCCTCGCCGTAGAAATGCATATAGAGCGATGGCGCATTTGTATTGGCGCCCGTCGGATAACTCACGAAACTTCCGTTCGTCTCATCGGCGCGGATCGTGTCATTACCCTGTCGACCGAACACGTAAATAGTGAAGCTTGAGGACGAAACGGCAAAGGTAAGTTGCGTACTACCTTCTGCAACGACAACCGTGTTTGGGGTACTCAACGCTCGACTGACTACGATCGTATTGTTCCCGCTATCTCCAGCGATCTGAGCATAGTTTCCACCACTTGCTATGATATTGATGGCAAGAAGTCGCCGCTCTTCCAACGATTCTACGATTAACCTTCTTCGTAAGCTGGCGCGGGCTACGGTGCGCTTGTTTTTCTTGCGGCTCGCGTTGCGAAGACGATTGAGAATTGGGCGTAGCATCGTTCATATTCCTTTTTTTAAAATCGGTGGTTGCTGCTTCCTACGGAGTGTCCTAATGGAAATTGTCCGTTGGAGCTGAGCTGGAGGGGAATTTTTTGAATTGGCAGGTGGTTTAGGCAGACTCGCGGTCGGCACATTCAGGACGACGCATCGGTCGTGATGAAATAATTCGAATGCATAATGAGTCAATTAACTTGGTGTTCGTTAATGGCTCAGTATGCAGTTCTTGGGACGCGCTCTTAAGCGGTCGCTTAAGAGTTGGGCAACCAAGGGGCAGTGCTTTTCTGACTACTCAGGATGGATGCGAAGTCGCTTTCGGCAAAAGCGACCTACAGCAATCATTTCCCCTTTTTGAACGTCAGTTCGCCCGATCCTTGCCACGAGTATTGGATTGGTTCGGAGGATCCCAACGCAAATGGCCCGCTTACGGCGTACATGACCCAACTTCCTTCGACGCCTTTGAACTTTCCTGTACAAGCGGCGGATATCGGAACGAACTCAGCGACGAAGACTGCCATGTACACGCCAGCAGATGCATCCACTGGAATAAGAGTGAACATACCTAGCCTCGTCGGGCTCGCCGATTTACCGTAATTGCAGGATAGGATGTCGCCATTTGCTCCCGTGAATACAAATGGTTCGCCGCTTCCAAACTCGCCGGTAATACTTCCGTCAAGTTGGAAAATCGCCGTATTCGTTTGAATGCTGCCTGCGCCTTGGTGCTTGCCTAGATGGGTTGCTGTACCCACGACAAAGTGAGGACGAGGGGGTTGGCCCGGGAAGGGGAGACCATTGGGGGCGACTCCGGTCCCTTGGATCTTGAAAGGCTTTACCTGAGCCAGTGCGTCGCACGGCAACCACAATAGCGTCGCCACGCATGCAGTCATGAGAACAACAACGTTTTTCAGCCAAGATCTACGCAACATAACTCATCTCCAAGTCCACACGGGCGAAAATCCAATGGCTGCGATAGCAGAACTTCTCACAGAGCGGACTAGGCCGTGAGTTGGAATCAAAATCGTCAATGACATGCAATGCAATCGGATACGGGATGAAAAACAAGGCTCGCGTCGAGACCATGTAAACAGCTTGCTGACCCAAAAACACGCTCGCTCAAGGTGCGAGTCGAAGTTCCAAGCGTCGAGTGCCGTCTATTTCCGTTTCCTTTCCACAATCTCCAATGCGAAATCCAGTTCCGAAAATTCCGAACTATTTTGGAAAAATGTCACCAAAATGAAAAAATCCCAAAAAGTTTTTTAAAGTTCGAGACTGTTGGGATACCCTCATGCCATCGCAGCGCATGTTAAAATGGAATTCCATCCACGAACTCTCACCGTTCATGGTGTGGGGGTGTGTCTAAAACGCACACCTATCCCCAATTGGTATTTGACAGCTCGCCAACGCCCTTTTCAGATGATCGCGCCTCTCCGCCCACATGTCG
>JANPLP010000280.1:0-3730 GCA_031426595.1 Planctomycetia bacterium
GATGCGGTCGCCGGCGCCATGCGAGAAGTCGGCGATGACGTCAAGCTTATTTTCGGCGGTCAGCTTGAATACTTTAGCGGCTCGCGGGTCGGTGATGATCACTTGGTCTTCGAAGAGTGCGAGTCCGACTGGATTGTCGAGTGGGGCGCCTTCGAAGGCGATTACGGGAGCTTGGCCGCGGATCACTTTCCAAATCGCTTTTTTATAGCCATCTGAAACGAATGCTTCGCCTTTGGAGTTCACGACGACTTGATGTGGAAATTCGAACACACGGCTCCCGACGATTACTTCCTTTTGGCCATCATCGGCAACGATTAGCAACTGCTGCGCGTCCTGCGAGACCACCCAAACTTTGCTTTCTGAATCGACAAAAACGCCGCGAGGATTGACATCGGCGACTTGTTCAACTTTTTTAGAACCAGCCGGGATGCGCATCAGCTTACGTAACTCCAAATCGGCCACGTAAATCGTCCCGTCTGTTTTGACGGCGATATCCATGGGAATTCCTATCTCGCCGCCCGTAATGGCGGTCGCAGTTCCGTCTTCGGCAATTCGATAGACATCTCGCGTCGAGGTGTCCCCCACCAGTAACTTGCCTTCATGATCCAAGGCGATGGTTCGAATGGCGTTAAGCGGCTGACGAAATTTTTTCGGGCCTTTTACGAAAACTGTATTCTTGTGTTCTTGCACCTTCCAAATACCTGGGAGGTTGCGATCCACGGTAATCACTACACCCGCTTTATCGATTACGGAATCAAGCGGGTAAGGAGGGAGTGTTGGCGTTGGCTTTGCCGAAGCCGCTTCGGGAATTGGCGTGGCCGGTGGCTTTGCATCTTGGGCTTGCACGGCGTTTGGGGCGGGCGCTGTTAGGGTCGCAAGCGCAATCAAAAGTAGATTGAAGCCGATGAGCATCGAGTGACGAGTGTTGCGATGTTGAAGGTTCACGAGAATTCTCATTGCGAGGGTTGGGCGTGTTCGGAGGGTTGGTCGCGTTGTTTTCTGATGATATCTGCAAGCCGGGCTTGGTTCCAGCATGCTAAGCGTGCTGGAAGTGCAACTAGTAGGGCGGACGTGGCAGCGATAAGAGTTCGCGCGTCACGAGTTCGGGCTGCTACAGCGGCTCATTTGTACTTTAAGCCAGCGGTGGATTGCGCAGAGTGAGGATTGATATTTCGGGCGGGCAAAACCAACGGAAGGGATGAACGCCCGAAAGGCCACGCGAAACGTGCATCAGCGTAGGCTGCAGGTAAAACACACCGGAAGCAAATTGACTGCCGTAGTGACTCGGAGCGACCAGCGGCCCGAGTAGTGGAACGCGGATTTGGCCGCCGTGAGTGTGACCGGCGAGCATCAAATCGAGCTGACGGCGACGAGCCCACTCGATCTGATCGGGACTGTGACTGAGTCCAATTCGCAATTGATCAGCTACCGGTGTTGCAGCGGGATCGTGATTGTTGGCGGACTCGATGCGTCGCTGAAACCAAGGCAGTTCGTTTCCGGTCAGCCACAATCGCGCTCCGCTGGGCAGCGTGAGGTGCTGGTCAGCTTGGCCCAGATCATGAAAACCAAGCTGCTGCAACTTCGCCAGCAACGGCCGAATATCGCTCAGCCGACGATCGTGGTTCCCTAACACAAAGCTGCACCCGAGCGGTGCTTGCAGCCTACCGAACAAAGGTTCGATCCACGGCAAGCAGCGTTCGTAATCGATGATATCACCGGTGATCACGATGAAGTCCGGTTTGCCTTCGAGCAGGCGATCGAACGTGTAGTGATAATAATTTTGGCTGACTTTTCCAGTCAGATGAATGTCGGATAGGTGACCGATTTTTAGACCCTCAACTCCGTGCACCTGGCGAGGCAACTGCAGGTCCTTTTCGGTCACATCCAGTTGCATGATCTGGTTGAAAGGAAGGTTAGCACAACGCCGGAACTTTCTGTCAAGCATCAGGTGTTCTTGAAATGCCTGCGCGACATTGTGGTGCTGCGTTCGTTGTTTCAGGAGGTGATTGGGCGGAATCAGATGTCGGCGGGAAATCAGCCAAAGTGGCCCGAGGACGGCCGCGGCAGCGAGCGAGAACTGGCCCCAGGCCGTAAACAGTGGGCTGCCTGCGGGCCACCAGCGGTCGCCGGAGGTAAGCCATGCACCAAGGGGCCGAGAAGCGATCGCACAGACAAGGACAGGAATCACTAACGAAGCGAGCACGAAGAGCTTTTCGATCCGCTTGATAACATACCGTTTAAGCCCGGTGGCATTAATGCGGTTGAAAAGCATCAGCCAGAAACCAAAGTGCCCGCCAAGAATCGCCAGGCTAATAAGCCAAGGTTGTGGTTCGAGCATAGGGGCGATTTACTCGGGGCGGTACTGAAAGCGATGGGTGACGACTGCAGCAAGCTGCCGGGGCAAGCTCGAAAACAAATTGTTAGTTTATAGTACGACCCAATTTTAGGTTGCTGACCAAGGGGTTCGAACTTCGGGGAGCTTCGGAGTAGCTATTCGAGTCCGATCGTAAGGGTCGTTAGGATCATGCCAAATTTGTGTCGTCGGACCGGCGGCTGAACACATCGTCTGCTTTGCAATCACGGGGCTGGGCAACCACTGGGTTTCGCAACTACCAGTCCAATCAGGAATTCAGCGGTAGCGATGGTCACTAGCAGCATTTGGCTGGTCTTGTAAAATCTTTCCAAATCTTTGCAGGCGAAAAATCGATTGGGCTGGAGGGCCGTGGTGCTCACTGCGTTCAATCGACGACGGCCCAGTGCAAATATGCTGATGCAAAACGACCGAAATGAGCTTCGGTCGTGACGAACTGAAAACAACCCTGAGGAGTCTTCCTGTGCTTCGCACACATACCTGCGGCGAACTTCGTAGCGAACACATTGGCCAGCGAGTGACCCTTTGTGGCTGGATTGATACCTCGCGCGACCATGGCGGAACTATGTTTATCGATCTCCGCGATCGCTATGGCAAGACGCAATGTGTGGCGAATTCGGACAGCGGCGAAGCATCGTTGGAAGTAGCTAAAAAGTTGCGTGGAGAGGATGTCGCGTTGATTTCTGGCGTCGTCAGCCATCGGCTTGAAGGCAAAATTAACGCAAAGCTAGCGACGGGCGAGATTGAGATTCGAGCCGACGAGGTGCGTTTGCTAAACCGATGCCAGACGCCTCCCTTTTTTCCAAACCAAGACGAACTGCCGGGCGAGGACCTGCGGCTAAAGTACCGTTACATCGACCTGCGTCGGGAAGCGATGCAGAAGACCTTAGTGCTGCGCAGCACGATCATCAAAGCGATGCGCGATTACTTTGCAGAGCATCATTTTATTGACGTTGAAACTCCGATCCTCGGTCGTAGCACACCGGAAGGGGCTCGCGATTACCTTGTCCCCAGTCGCGTTCACTGGGGGCATTTCTTTGCTCTCCCCCAATCGCCGCAGCTGTATAAGCAAATTTTAATGGTGGCGGGTTACGATCGCTACATTCAGGTAGCACGCTGCTTCCGCGATGAGGACTTGCGAGCGGATCGTCAGCCCGAATTCACGCAACTTGATTTAGAAATGTCTTTCGTCGATGCGGAAGATATTATCAAGATGATCGATGGTTTAATGGTCCGCTTAGCCAAAGATTTGCTGAACATTGACCTGCAAACTCCATTGCCACGGATGACGTACGACGAAGCGATGCGCCGGTTTGGCAGCGACGCGCCCGATTTGCGTTACGGCATGGAAATCGTCGA
>JANPLP010000281.1:0-8958 GCA_031426595.1 Planctomycetia bacterium
AACCAAGTCATTCCACTCGGGGATCAAGTTGTCCACTGGGCAGCCCGTCGCCGATTGGCAGAAAGGGACTCCGCAATCCATGCAACGTGCGCCCTGTTCGCGCAGTTGCCCTTCGTCGGCTTCTGTGTACACCTCGTTGTAGTCGTTCACTCGCACAACTGGCAAACGCCAAGGCACCTTCTTGCGGTCGAACTCTTTAAATCCAGTTGCCTTGCCCATAACTCTTTCCTTCGCTTCAAAACATCGACTGCGTTAACTTGTTGTACTCTTCGTTGATTCGTCCAGCGTAATCGGCTTAACCGACCGCAACGGGTTCGCGACTTTTGCGGAGCTCAGCGAGGACTCGCTTGTAATCCAGTGGCATCACTTTCACACACTGGGCCACGAAGGTCGACCAATTAGTAAGCACCTCTGTGGCCATCTCACTGCCGGTGTAATCCAGGTGCCGCTGAATGAGCTCGCGAATTTCCGATTCTTCCTCGGGAGATTCGATTCTCTCAAGACCCACCGTACCGAGGTTGCATCGCAAGTTGAAATCACCTGAGCGATCCCAGATGTAAGCAATCCCGCCTGACATACCGGCTGCAAAGTTGCGTCCGGTTTCGCCCAGCACAACTAGCCGCCCACCGGTCATGTATTCACAACCGTGGTCGCCCACCCCTTCCACTACGGCGGTCGCTCCCGAGTTGCGAACGCAGAATCGTTCCGCTGCACGGCCTCGCAGGAATATCTCCCCGCTGGTCGCTCCGTACAAGCAAACGTTACCCACCAAAATGTTTTCATCCGCTTTGAAGGAACTATTCTTCGGAGGGTAAACAATGATCCGCCCGCCAGACAAACCCTTGCCGACGTAATCGTTCGAGTCCCCTTCCAACTCAATCGTCACGCCGTGCGCCAAGAAGGCGCCCAAGCTCTGACCGGCTGAGCCGTTCAAGCAAATATGAACTGTGTCGTCCGGCAATCCCGCTTGGCCGTAACGCTTCGCGATCTCGTGGCTGAGAATCGTTCCAACCGTACGATTGATATTGATAACTTTCGATTCGATCTTCACCGGAGTCTGCGATTCGAGTGCAGCCTTTGCGGCTGGCACCAGCACCCGTACGTCGAGTGAATTCTCGAGTCCGTGTTCTTGGGGAATAGTTTGATGCGTGATGACGTTGGGACGAAGTTTCTTGGCCGGTGTCAGCATCGCCGTCAGATCGAGACCATCGGACTTCCAGTGGTTGATGGCTTTGCGAGGATCAAGCATATCCACTCGACCCACCATCTCTGTCAAGTTGCGGAAGCCCAGCTTCGCCATCAACTGGCGTGCATCCTCGGCGACCATGAACAAGTAGTTGACCACGTGTTCCGGTTTGCCCTTAAACTTCTTACGTAGTTCTGGATCTTGCGTGGCAACTCCAACTGGACATGTATTCAAATGGCACTTGCGCATCATGATGCAACCGAGCGTAATGAGCGGCGCGGTCGCAAAGCCGAACTCTTCGGCACCCAGTAACGCACCGATCACGACATCGCGGCCGGTCTTCAAACCACCATCAGTCTGAAGAACCACGCGGCTGCGCAAGTCGTTTAGCACCAGCGTCTGATGTGCTTCGGCTAAACCAAGCTCCCACGGCAACCCCGCATGCTTGATACTCGTCAGTGGCGAAGCACCCGTTCCACCCACATCGCCAGCAATCACGATATGTTCCGCGTGTGCCTTGCTAACACCTGACGCAACCACACCAATGCCGACTTCGCTGACCAGCTTTACACTGATACGAGCACTTGGGTTCGCATTCTTTAGGTCATGAATCAATTGCGCGAGATCTTCGATGGAATAGATATCGTGATGGGGGGGAGGACTGATCAAGCCCACGCCCGGAGTGCTGTAGCGGATACGCGCGATGGTTTGGTCCACCTTCGTACCTGGTAATTCACCACCCTCACCCGGCTTGGCACCCTGTGAAATCTTGATCTGCAACTCATCGGCATTCGTCAAGTATTCAATCGTTACGCCAAAACGACCGGACGCAACCTGCTTGATTGCTGAACGCTTTGAATCCCCATTGGGCAGCGGTTTGAAACGTACAGGATCCTCGCCACCTTCGCCTGTGTTACTCTTGCCACCCATTCGATTCATAGCGATCGCGAGCGACTCGTGCGCTTCAGCACTGATTGAACCAAAGCTCATTGCGCCCGTGCAAAAACGTTTGACGATCTCAGCCGCGGATTGGACTTCTTCGAGCGGAACTTCGGGTTGCGCGCCGAACTTGAAGTCCAACAAACCGCGCAATGTGCACTTCATTTTCGTGTCGTTGTTGATGTGCTCCGCAAACCGCCAGTAAGCGTTTTTATCTCCAGCGCGAGCCGCAATTTGAAGGTCCGCGATGGCTTGCGGATCCCATCCATGCCGTTCACCTTCCGCACGCCAGTGAAACTCACCCGGGTTCGGCAACGTCGGCAACTTACGAGTCGTATCGGTTGGATAACCTAAGTTATGACGGCGGAGCATCTCTTCCGCTAAGACGTCGAAGCTGACGCCCTGAATGCGGCTGGCCGTACCGACGAAGCACTTGTCGACTACTTCTGTGCGTAGACCGAGAGCTTCGAAAATCTGAGCCCCTTTGTAACTTTGCAAAGTGCTGATGCCCATCTTGGCCATCACTTTTTCAAGTCCCTTACCGACAGCTTTGCGATAGCCGTAAACGATCTTCTCGTCCGCGTCGAACTTATCGCCTGGCAACAACCCATCGTTACGAGCTTGCCAGAGGGCTTCGAAAGCAAGGTATGGGTTGATCGCGTCAGCCCCATACCCCAACAGCAAGCAATGATGGTGGACTTCGCGAGCTTCGCCCGTCTCAAGAACGATACCGATTTGCGTCCGCTTCGATTGCTTGACTAAGTGATGATGGACGGCACCGGTCGCCATCAGCGAACTGACGGCGATGCGATCTTGTCCGACCGCGCGGTCCGACAAAATCACCAATGTGTATCCTGCGTCTATTGCAGCTTCCGCTTCAGCACATATGCGATCGATGGCAGGCAACAAGCCGTCTTTGCCTTCAGCTCGCGGATAAGTGATATCGATCTTCTTTGTCTTCCAACCGCGAGTCGACATGTGGTCGATGGCGGCCAATTCCTCATTGGTCAGAATCGGATGAGGAACCAACAAACGATGACAATGCTCAGGAGTTACTTCGAGCAAGTTCTTTTCAGGACCGATGTAACACTCGATCGACATCACTACTTCTTCACGAATCGAATCGATAGCAGGGTTCGTTACCTGCGCAAACAATTGCTTGAAGTAGTCGTAAATCATCCGCGGTTGGTCGCTCAGACATGCAAGTGCTGAGTCATTGCCCATCGACCCAACCGGATCGCGGACTTCTTTGATCATTGGCAGCAACATGAATTGCATGGTTTCAATGGTGTAACCAAAGGCTTGCATGCGCGCCAGCAACGTGTCCGGATAAAAACCGTGGGGCTCATTCTTAGGAGCCAGTTCGTCGAGCGTAATGCGCTGCTCGCGCAGCCAGCCAGCGTAGTCGCGCTGCGCTGCGAATTTGCTCTTCAATTCATCATCTGGAATCAGCTTGCCCGCCGTGAAGTCCACCAAGAACATGCGTCCCGGTTGCAGACGACCTTTGGCTTTCACTAATGCAGGATCGATTTGCAGCACACCCACTTCGCTGGCCATGATCACGCGATCATCGTGCGTGATGTAATAACGGCTTGGACGCAGGCCGTTACGATCAAGCACCGCACCGATGTACTTCCCATCCGTGAACGCAATCGAAGCCGGACCGTCCCACGGTTCCATCATGCAACTAAAGTACTCATAGAACGCGCGCTTGGCTTCAGGCATCGTATCATGCTTTTGCCACGCCTCAGGCACCATCATCAAAATGGCTTCTTGGAGAGTGCGGCCTGTCATCAACAGGAACTCGAGCACATTATCAAACGTTCCGCTATCGCTGCAGTTCGGTTCAACAACGGGAAACAGTTTCGACAACTCATTGCCAAACAGAGGACTCGAAGCGCGACCACGGCGAGCTCGCATCCAGTTGGAGTTACCGCGTAGCGTATTGATCTCACCATTGTGGCTCATGAAACGTAGCGGCTGAGCTCGATCCCAGCTCGGGAACGTGTTCGTTGAAAAGCGGCTATGCACCATCGCCAGGTGCGTTTCATAATCGGTGTCTTGCAGATCTGGATAATACTGAAGGACCTGCGCGCTGGTGAGCATCCCTTTGTAAATGATGACTTTGGTCGACAGGCTGCAGATATAAAACATCAGCGCTTGCTTCAGTTTCGTATCGCCACGCAGTTGATGACTGGCTTGCTTGCGAATCAAGTACAACTGACGCTCAAAAGCTTCTGGATCTAGTCCATCAGCAGCCGCCACGAACACCTGCTCAATGACCGGCTCGGCGGCCAGCGCAGCAGGACCGATATCGGCCTTCTTCGATTCAGTCGGTACCGCTCGCCAACCGAGCAACCGTTGGCCTTGCTCTTTGATCAGGCGTTCAACCGTCTCTTTACAAGTCGCCCGTTCAGCCCCATCGCGAGGCAAAAAGACCAAGCCTGCCGCGAACTTACCCGACTCAGGCAAATCCACTTTGAGATCGTGCTTGGCAACTTTGCGTAGAAACTTATGGGGCAACGCGGTCAACATCCCGGAACCGTCGCCCGTGTTCGCTTCGCAACCACAACCACCCCGGTGATCCATAGCAATCAACATGTCGGAAGCGTCGTGCACAAACTGATGGCTGGCTTTGCCTTTGATATGCGCGATGAAGCCCACGCCGCAATTTTCTTTTTCGTTGGCGGGATCGTAAAGACCATGAGCTTCGGGGAGTCCAAAGAGTGGCTGCATGGGATTCGCTTTCTATCTAACTAACTATTCGGAATGGAGAGGTTTGTGTTGCGATTTGTCGCAGCGCTTAATTCGAAATTACCGCGACTTGGCGTTTATTGGCTTCTTTCGCAACGGATTCATTGAGCGCCGATCCTTCGACCCGCTCGCCTGCTGTCTTTGCAGGTGGCGGCTCAAGCGACTGGCTGACCGCGCAATGTTCAACCGCGAATCCTTTCTCGGTGCTTAACGCAGTCGTAGCCGTCAAACTGCCTGAATCCACAGAGGGAGAAATCAAAGATGACGTTGAGGAGCTCGGTTTATCAGAATCTGCCAAGATCAGTTCCAACACGCCGCGAGCCGTGCGACCAAGCGTGCTGCTGCGACGCTGAATCACCCCCAACGGCCGAGTCAAATCGAGCCAAGGACACTTGAGTGCTACCAACGAACCGGATTCAATTTCTTCCAGCACCGTCGGCTCAGGCAAAAATGCAATCGCCGAGTCAACCTCAAGCGCGTGCTTGACGGAATCGATATTGTCGAGCTCGGCGGCAATGCGCATCGTGATTCCCAGTTGACGAAGGTAACGATCGATCTCGTGCCTTATCCGCAAATTGGGAGCGAACGCAACCAGTTGCTCAAGCCCCAGGTCCTCCGGATTCACTTGAGTACTCTGTGCCAAGCGATGCGAGCAGGGCGCAACCAACAACATCGGTTCTTCGCGCCAATGCGTCGCAACAATCGTCTTCGACTGCTGAGGGAAACTCACTAAACCAAAATCAACCGCGCCCTGCTCCACCAATCGATAAACATCATCGGGATGGCAAAGTTGGGATCGCAATTCGGCTTGCGGATGCCGCTCCTTGACCTGCTTTTGAAGGTGCGGCAAGTAACTGAGACCCACACTGTAAATGGCCGCCAAAGTGGCCCGGCCGCCGACCACCTGACTGATCGAACGTACCTCTTCTGCCAACGTTTCAAACTGGCGAACCAATTGGACGCAACCGCCGTAAAACGCGTTGCCCTCGGCAGTCAACACGAAGGGCCGCTTGCTGCGGTCGATCAGTTGCACGCGCAGAAATTCCTCCAACTGCTGAACCGCTTGGCTCGCGCCGCTTTGCGTCATTTCATTGTCCGACGCAGCTTTCGAAAAGCTATGCCGAGCCACCACGTCACAAAACACTTTTAAGCTCTTTAGCTGCATTTTCAGATCTATTAAGAGAATTTGCCTGCCACCCAGCAAAGCAAACCCAGCCGTTCCAAAGTCCTTCAAGCAGCTAGAATCAAAAAAGCTAATTCAGCCGCGAGTTGCATCACAAAGATGAATGATGTGACTTTATTCGGACTGCGGGCGGTCGTCAAGGGAGCCACAGATGAATTCGTGGCGAAGCTTCGCGTCACGCAGGCGGCAAATGCAGCGGCAGTGCGTATTTTTGCAGGATGCGGCAACCCACTTGAGGGATCAACCCTCGCCAGCACCACCCCAACGACGTTGCAAGGTGAACGCGTAGAGCAGCACAACCGCTCCTGACGCAAGCAGACTCCAGCGAATCCACTCCGGAGGTTGCACCACCCTCTGAGGCTCGACAACCATCATTTGCTGGGGTCCAAACCAGGTGTTGCTCACCGCCATCGCTTCAGTTTGCCCCCCAGCCAGGGTGGCACTGTCGATGATGAGGCACTCGACGCCAACAATGATCAGCATGGTGCCAATTGCGAAAAAGAATGCGCGCCACACAGTAATCACCTTAGCCCAATGAATCGTTCAGTCCGGAGGTACCGACAACGCCGTACGCATTTTGTCGGCAATGCCAGCGATCAATATGCAAGCAATCGGTGGCCGTTGGCCATAGTAGCTTCCCCCGGCCAGTCAATCGCGCAAAATAGCGAAAGGTTACCCTAAGCCGGAATTGCCTCATCCCAACTCAGTTAGATTGCGATTTACGAAGCGACGTTTTTGTACTTCACGTGCTGGCTACAATAGCCGCACTTCTCTCGACTCCAATTCTTCACTCGCCATGGGCTTTCAATGCTGCGAGATGACTTCGCGAAACCACTCAGGAAATTTACTAATGCGATTCAGAAAAATCGGTTTGGCTTTACTGGCCGCTTGTGCGATCTGCGATAGGACAAATGCCGATGACTGGCGACAGTTTCGCGGTCCGCAGAGTAACGGTGTTATCGACGACGCCAAGCTCCCCGAAGTCTGGGGATCGGATTCAAATGTAAGGTGGAAGGTACCAGTGTCGGGCGAAGGTTGGTCTGCACCGATTGTTGTCGGTCAAAAAGTGATCATCACTACTTCGGTCTCGACGGGTCAAAAGAACCAGGATGCTGATCATGTTTGGAAAGTGATCTGCCTCGACGCAGCGTCAGGAAAAACCGTCTGGTCGACGGATGCGATCAGCAGCAAACCCAGATTGGGCACTCATCGGGACAACACGTATGCCACCGAAACTCCCGTCACCGATGGTAGCAGGATCGTGGTTTACTTCGGAATGATGGGGGTCTTTTGCTACGATTTGGATGGGAAAGAACTCTGGAGAAAGGACATGGGCAACTTCCCTATGAAGAACGACTGGGGGACCGGAAGTTCTCCGATCATCCACGACGGTCTGGTGTTTTTACAAGTCGACAACGAGCAAAGTTCATTTCTTGTCGCGCTGGAAATCGCGACAGGGGAAGAAAAGTGGCGTAAGAACCGTGAAGAAACTTCTAACTGGGGATCACCGATTGTTTGGACGAACTCGATGCGAAAGGAACTGGTGACCTCTGGTAAGACAATTCGATCCTACCGTCCAGCAGACGGAGCTCTGCTTTGGCAAGCAACTTCCAAGGTGGGCGGTTTTAGTTCAACCGCATCCGGAAACGCTGATCTTCTTGTCGTGGGCCACCAAGGTCGAGACGGTGCAGGAATGATGGTATTCAAGGCAGGCGCTACAGGGGACGTAAGCCTCAACGCGAACGAGACTTCGAATTCAACCATCTTGTGGAGTACTACCGAGTTTGCCCCACAGCGGTCCTCGCCGTTGGTGATCGAGGGCCAGATTTTTCTGCTGGGTGGACGAGGCGGCATTGTGACTTGTGTCGATGCGCTGACAGGTAACAAGCTCTATCAGGAGCGATTGCCGGGCGCTGGGGCGTTTTGGGCTTCGCCATGGTCGAACCAAGGACTAGTCTTCTGCCCCGATGAAAACGGCAACACGTTCGTTCTGAAGCCCGGCCCGAAAATGGATTTGATCCGAGTCAACAAACTGCCGGAAGAAAACGCACGTTACTGGGCTACCTCGGCTGCCAGCAATGGGACGCTGTTCATTCGGTCCACCAACACCGTTTACGCAGTTTCCGCTAACTAAAAGCAGTACTGGTTGCCAAACTTTTTGATGCAACTTCGAGCAGCTCTCCTTGGCCAAGGAGCAGGATTTTTTCAGATTTGCTTCTGCGGTGACCAAACGTGTCACAGCACTGCTGATAAATAGTGGTGTTGGGACGCGGCAAACCAACACTTCCCGTATCGCCGCAGCAGTCGCACTCAAGGAAGAATCAAATGCTATTTCTCGGACGCAAAGTGGGTGAGAAACTGTTCATCGATGGCAATATCACTGTCGCAGTCCTCAAAATTCAAGGCAACCGAATCACCCTTGGCATTGAAGCTCCAGCGACGGTCAAGATTCTGCGAGGTGAATTAACCCAACCTAACCCCGTAATGCAAACCGTTGAAATGACTGTCGAAGACGGTTTGCTTGTGGCCTGCTGATTGCAAAGCTTGTTGAGCTTTCATGCGAAGGGCTGAAAAGTTTTTATGCTTTCGGAGATGCATTGGAGTTCCCAATGCATCATGGCAAGCAACTGGGCTCGGAGCGTCCAATTGCATGAAGCGCATTCCAGGTCGCGGTTAACGAACTCACCCACCGGCTCAGGCGGCCGATTATCGTTTGATGTCATGCGCGCCGTGCACTTGTCGGTCGCGCGGCATCAGCCCCAGGAGTCCAGCCAAACCAGCCAAGCCAATCCATCCAAGATCAAAACCTGGGTCGTCATTGCGGGTCGTGGTTGTCCGAGCACTCAGGTTGTCGCCGGTTGCATCTTGCGCGAACGAACTTGCGATGGTCATGCCG
>JANPLP010000282.1:0-9981 GCA_031426595.1 Planctomycetia bacterium
CAAGATTTTCGCGGAACTTCTTTAAATTTGCAGCCACTGCTTCGCGCTCTTGGCGTGTCATGCTGCTCGCTTCGATCTTCTCGATTTGTTCCGCAGCCTTTTCATACTTGCCATCTTTTAGTGCTTCAGAGGTCGCTTGCATCGATTCAGCGGACTCGAGCGCGGCGGCAAGCTCCTTTAATTCAGCGTCAGTCTTATCTGGGTTAAATTGGTTGAGCGCTTCGACCAAGTTCTGCTGCATCTCAGAGAGTTTCGCTAAGGCTTCACGCTCATCCACCTCAGGACTCTTCATCGCCTCAATGATCTTCTCAATCTCTTCGACTAACTTTTTTAACTCAGGTTCTTTGGTTTCATCGGCCAGTCGACGCAACTCTTCGACCATGGTTTCGTCGAGCGTATTAGCTTGAGCGCTGACAACTTGTTGCACCAGAGTGTCTACTTCAGGAGCAACCAACGGTTCTGAAGGCAGGAATGGAAGTATCAAAAGTAGTCCACAAAATCCGATGGCCACTGGCAGCAGTTTTGGAACTCGGATAGGCAGCACCGCTTTGGGGTCGACGTGCCTTAAGCTATGAATTGCATCTGCGATCTGCAACTTCATAAGCGGCTCGGCGTGCGCGCGACTCGCAAAATCCAGTGCCGACGCGGTGCTATCTTTTAACTGATAATGGGTGTCGACCAAGTGAGCGCTTGATGACCAGGCAACCGGTAACAACCAGCCCACAATGCCGCTCGTCAGCATGCTGCCAAGCACCACCGCCCAGCAGGTGAAATACTCCAGCGGGGCTCCGTACAGGTGAGCGACTTCGATGAGTAAACCAGCTAAGGCTCCCACGACTGCTCCGCGTACCAGCCAATCGAGACTTCGAAGTTGTCGCTGCCGAGCGTTGACGCCTGATAAAAGCCTGCGAATTTCGCTCACCATGCAAACGCACCTCGTTTTTTCACCCGAATTTGGATTATTCCGCAGCCAATATAGTAGCAGGGCCAGCGCTCGTCATGCAGAGGTTTCGCTTGCAAAGGCAGTTGTTTTTGGCTCTTATGCTTCGTTTTGAGATTATTGATGAGACGGAGAGGAACTAGCGTAGGTCGCCTTAAATCGATCGATGGCTCGCAGCCATAGCATCCGAACCGCACCGGCGGAGCGTTCCATCCGCGTGGCAATCTCATCAAACGTCAAGCCTTGAAGATTTCGAAGCACGATAACTTCTCGGTAATCGGCGCGCAACATGGCTAAATGGTCGGCGAGATCCGCCGCTCGCTCTTGAGCATGAACGTTGCCGCTGGGACTCGAAACGGGTGATGGGAGAAGCGACGCGAGGTTTGCAGCGGAAAGGTTTACACCTACCCCGACTTGGTCAATGGAAACTTCGCGGCGGATATCGCGTTTGCCCGCTTTGACGTGCCGCGCGATAGCTCCATGCAAAACGTTGATCAATATCTGCCGCAGCCAACCAACCAACTCCTGAGCCGTTTGTCCGCGAAACGCATCAAAGTCACGATGAGCCGCGAGTAGTGTTTCTTGAACTAAGTCCGATGGGTTCACGCGACGCCGCAACCGATTGTCAAGCTGCGTACTGGCGAGAATGGTAAGGTAATTGAAATAGAATTGAAGCAGTCGCCCAAGCTGCTCCTTCTCTCCTCTCCGTGCCGCACCAATCAGCTCTTCAACGCGCGCTTGGTCCGCATATATTGACTTGCTGGAATCGGTGCTCATCGCAAACCCATTTCAATTAGTGCCCCGAGGCTTGGCTTCGAACGCACTAGTGCTTCGTCGAGATTTAATGTTAGGGTTGATCGTATATGGGTGGCACGCTCGGAGGCCGAGCGAAGGGGGTGTTTTGAGCGACATTTGCCACGCCCTTCGCAAAGCCTCAGAGCGTGCCACCCCAAAATTAAGCTGCAACGCTGCACTAGTAACTGGACTAGTAAACTGCTACCGGAAACGTCTAGCCATCAATTGCAAAGCTGCTGCCATTTGCTCCATGGCCCGCGACTGCGAGTTCAGGATGTGCATCAGGTTAACTCTGGGAATCGAAAAGATCATCGACGAATCATCATCGCTGCTCGTATCATTCGAATCGTCATTTGAGTCTTCGTCAGGTTCGACGCAATTATAATCGTTTCGCGAAGCCGTTGCGCGAAAAGCGAGTAGTTCGTCAAGCGATATGCCGCCATCCGAGTCTCTGTCTGCATCAGCCGCTATCAACCTTGCCCATAACCGTGACGAAACTTCGGGCTCGGTCAACAAACCATCGGTGTTGTCATCGAACTGATCGAATTTAGTTTGCTGCAGTGCTCGAACGGCAGCGTTCAGTTCGTCAGCGCTCACCGCGCCGTCGTCATCCGAGTCGACAACTGCGTCGCTCCAACGATTCCAGAGCCGGCTAGGGACTTCGTCTTCGGTCAGTAACTCGTCCATATTCGCGTCAAAGCGCTCGAAGAGCGAATCAACACGCGCTGGAGACAGCCTGTCTAGTCTCAATCCCAACCCGAAGCCAAACCCACGGCCACGATGCAAGAAATCGTCGTATGCGAGGTCATCACCATTGTCGTCCGATTCCGAGTCGGTGTTTTCAGTGGTGTCGGTGCCCGTGTTGTTATCTTCCTCGTCGACTGCATCTGTATCGTCTGACGAGCTGTCAGGATGATCTGTTCCGGGCGATGAAGGGTTGTTCGGTTCATCGGTGCTGCCATCATCGGTGCTGCCATCGCCATTACTCAAGTTGTCGTCCGGCAATAAGTCGGAATTATCCTCAGGCAGCGGATCGTTTGTACTCGAGCCATTCGATGAAGTGGTGAGAATCGTCACAAGTGGAGACTGCCCGGACAAGTCGATCGAGATGGTAGTGGTAGTTTGCCCGGAACCGATTCCGTTGATCACGAGGAGCGCGTCCAGTGGAGAGATTTGGCCATCGCCGTTTGTGTCAACTTTGATTTCCGTTGTCAGTCTGCCGTTATCATTGAGGATGTTGATAACCAATAAAGCGTCGATGGGTGTGACTCTGTCATCAGAATTTACATCCAGCGGATTGTAGATGTTGTGATTAACCGGTGTCACCATTTCAAAAGGATCGGCATCAAACTGATCGACATTGAATGGATGGCTGCTCGTGTCACTGGGGAGCGACTCTTGCAAGCCTCCGCGAAATCCGCCAAACCGGTTATACCAGTTTGCGAACCAGGAATTAGGGGTGAAGCGCGTAGTGCGAGTCGGCCAGTAATTGGTCGGCGTCGAACTGGTGGTGGTCGTGCCACTTCCAGTCTTTACACCACTGTCGCTAGCGAAGCTTGAAGGAGAGGCAATCGTAGACCCGAGTCGCGAAGAATACAGCGATCGGATGGCTGCCACATCGTCGCTATCTAAACTAACGAACGCCTGGTTTGGGGAAACGGACGGAAAAAGAACTGCGGACGTGTCGTTGGTATGATCCAAGCCGAGCGCATGACCAATTTCATGCACCGCGACAAGCACCAAGTCAAACGCGGCGCTTCCCAATGCGTTGCCAACTTCCCAACGCTCCGACGCATCGAATTGCACATCACCCGCAATTCTCCCACGATTCAAGTCGGATGGAAAATATGCTTGCGCCAGCGTTCCGCCATTGCCATCGATGCGGATCGAAGAAAAATCGAGCGAGTTATTCAGCCCCGGCTGGGCAGCTTGAGTGAAAGTGATGTTGACGACGTCGGACCAAGCTTTGAGCGCTGTCTCTATGGCGGTTTCGAACGTATTTGAATTCATACCGCTTGGTGACTGCCCGATGTAGTAACTGAGTTGGGCACTTCCTTGACCAGGCCCATCCCAACCCACACTGGCCGCAAGCACACGGCGTTCTTCGAGACCTTCAACAACCAAATTCCGTCGATTCTTTTTGCTGTATTGTTTCACAAACGTTATTCCTAAGTTGGGGCGAGTTTCCAGATTCCGTCTTCAGGCAGTGCGCAAGGAAAGGAGGTAAGTAAAACTTGGGTGGCATGCCCAGAGGCGTCTGGGGCACACCACCCAAGTACCGTGAGTGCGAAGTGTGAAGCAGACATTACTGCGCTGCGTCGCCATGCTAGCTCCCCTCTAAATCTTCTGAACCTGAGGCTATTGAAGATGAGCAGCGGTAGAGCATGTAATGCGGTGGTTCATTCCGGCTGTGTCCATTAAGGAGTCTTCGGGCCGCTTCGCGCAACGCAGTCGTTAGAAAATCTGACCAATTCCAGCAGAATTTTCTATTTTTATTGGACACTAGCGCCTACCGTGGTCTATTCCGCAGCCAATAGCAGTGTGATATCACTTTGAAACCACGAGTCTCCTCTAGAATACCGTTACATTAGTGAAAGGAATTTTTTCATGCACGAAGAATTGAAGTTCAAACCCCTCGCTGGATGGGCACCTCTGTCCCTTTCTCTGGGACTAGGTGTAGGGGCGGTTTTAGTATTTGTAGTCACGCTTGTGAACGCGGAACGGCTGGGGCCTATAGCTACTACAGCGGGTGTGATTCTTGCAGGAGTCATGCTCGCGAGCGGATTTGCAGGCCTGTTCGGTTTGCTCGCAATCGCGCCTAACGAGGCCCGAGTATTACTGCTTTTTGGCGATTACAAAGGGACGATTGTCGATTCAGGGTTCTTTTGGGTGAATCCTTTTTACTCAAAAAAGCGCATTTCGCTTCGCATTCGCAACTTTGAAACGGGATCGACGAATACACCTGAGAAGAAGGATGCAGCCGGCCAAATCGTAACTGCTAAGTCGCGCACGCACGGACGTCCTTCGAAAGTGAACGATCGGGACGGCAACCCAATCGAGATCTCCGCGGTGGTTGTTTGGAAAGTCGTAAACACTGCCGAAGCCATGTTTGAGGTCGACGATTACGAGGATTTCGTGGCGGTGCAGAGCGAAGCGGCGTTGCGAGCTATGGCGACTCGACATCCTTACGATAGCGAGGATCATGAAGTCTCTTTGCGAGGCAGTATGCAAGAGATTTCGGACCAGTTGAAGAACGACATCCAAGAGCGGCTGGATAAAGCGGGTGTGCAAGTCATCGAGGCGCGTATCAGCCACTTGGCCTATGCACAAGAGATTGCGGCGGCAATGCTCCAACGTCAGCAAGCGGGCGCGATTGTGGCCGCGAGGTCCAAGATTGTCGAAGGTGCAGTAGGCATGGTTCAGATGGCCTTGGATCACTTGGCAAAGGACAAAATTGTCGAGCTGGACGACGAGCGGCGGGCTGCGATGGTCTCCAACTTGCTAGTTGTGCTTTGCAGTGATCGGCATGTACAGCCTGTGATGAACACCGGATCGCTGTACCAATAAAGCGGTCTGTAAATGGTATATGGGAGGCTGAAATGGCCAAACGCGACTCCTTTTTATTGCGCGTCGACCCTCACATCTTGGAAGCCATTCGTCGATGGTCCGAAGACGAGCTGCGCAGCATGAACTCACAAATTGAGTACATTTTGCGCAGCAAGTTGAAGGATGCGGGGCGTTTTCCGCAAAGCTCCCACAATGAGGCATCGCATGCAGAGTCGCAGGCCATATCGGGGTCAGACCCCAACGCCGGACTTGGCGGCTCCCTGCCGAATCCCCCCAGCGATGACTGAGGTTGAGCGGGACCGGGAGTGGTCAGAGTTTCAAAAGTGGGTTTAATGTTAAGCCTGGCGACGGCGATAAATACGCGGTAGCCGCGCGCTTAACTTACAGTTAACTCACTGGTAACTCACTGGCTTTATCAACAAGTCTTCATGATGAACGCATCGGTCCCTAACAGTTGGATTTCGGCTCGCAGTCGCTCGTTCGATAGCAGCGGCATCCGCAAAGTGTTCGATCTGGCCGCAAAGCTCAAGGATCCCATCAACCTCTCGATCGGACAACCGGATTTTGATGTACCCGAAGAGGTCAAGCAAGCTTGTATCACGGCCATTCACGATGGCAAAAACGCCTATTCGTTAACGCAGGGGATCAAACCGCTGCGCGAACGATTAAAAGCCGAGATTGATCGCCAGTATGGTCACGCGGATCGCGACGTCTTTGTCACCTCTGGAACTAGTGGTGGTTTGGTGCTGACGATGCTCAGCTTGGTCGATCCAGGTGATGAGGTCATCATCTTTGATCCATTCTTTGTAATGTATCCGCCGCTTGTTCAGTTGGTTGGTGGCAAGCCGGTCATCATCGATACTTGCCCCGACTTTCGCATCGATATCGACAAAGTTCGCGCTGCGATAACTTCACGCACTAAGCTTATACTGTTCAACTCGCCAGCCAATCCTACAGGGGTGACTCCGTCGGCAGATGAAGTGCGACAGCTCGCAGAACTGGCGGCTGAAAAGAATATTGCCTTGATCTCAGATGAAATCTATAGCCAGTTTTGTTACGACGATGCACTAGCAAGTCCTACTACGACGAATCCGAGCACGATTGTTATCGATGGATTTTCGAAAAGCCATGCGATGACGGGTTGGCGAGTCGGATGGGTGCATGGACCATCCGAAGTCATTCAGACGATGATCAAAATTCAGCAGTACTCGTTTGTCTGCGCGCCGCAGCCATCGCAGTGGGGCGCGCTGGCCGCGATGGATATTGACTTGGCCGGTTATCGCGCGGACTACAAGAAGAAACGCGACATGGTGGTCGATGGTCTCAAGGACCGTTTTGAGTTCGTTACACCGGGCGGCGCGTTTTACTTGTATCCCAAAGCACCTTGGGGAACCGGGAGCGAGTTTGTGACCAAGGCAATCGAACACGGTTTGCTAATGATCCCAGGTAACATCTTTAGCCAACACGACACGCACTTCCGAATCTCCTATGCAGCGCCCGACGCGACTCTCGAGCGTGGCATCGAAGTACTCAATAAACTAGCGAAAAATTAATGCGTACGAATATCGTTAAAGCGAAGCTTAAGAGAGGCCAGCCCTCTATTGGAACTTGGATCACCATGGGGCAGCTTCACGCGACACGCGTGCTTGCTCGGTCCGGTTTTGATTGGCTGGCGCTTGATGTTGAACATGCGCCTTACGATTGGCGCGAAGTGGCAAGCCTTGTCGGCGCAATTGCTGACGCAGGCTGTGTCCCACTTGTGCGACTACCCGATGGTTCTCATAGCAACATCAAACGCGCGCTCGATGCGGGCGCGTTTGGCATCGTTATTCCCATGGTGGAGACGGTCGAGCAAGCCCGCGATGCAATTGCTGCGGCCAAGTATCCGCCGGAAGGATCGCGAAGCGCGGGTGGAGGCATGTCGAATCTTAACTTTGACTGCGAAGCCGAAGAGTATTACTTAAACGCTAACAACCAGATTCTGGTTATCTTGCAGACGGAAAGTCCCTTAGGCGTTCAAAACGCTGAAGCCATCTATTCTCTGCCGGGCTGTGATGGCATTTTTGTAGGACCCAACGATTTGAGGTTCCAAATGCGCGCGGCTGATGGAGCATTCCCGACGGATGAAGCGCACGAAGCGATGATTCAACGAGTGATTCAGATCGGTCGCAACTGCGGGCGGGCCACGGGCATCCACGTACAAACTCCGGAAGAAGCGAGCCGCAGAATTGACCAAGGGATGCAATTCATTGCTGTCGCAAGTGATCTTCGTATGCTGTCCGTCCAGGCCCGAGAAGTCGTGGCCGCAATGGGTCTGGAGACAAAGAAAGACCTCGCCCGATACTGATCGATGGTCAAGCTAAGCAGAGCTATGCGTAAGCGTGAGTACGATTTCATTATCTTAGGCGGCGGAACGGCTGGTTGCCTGTTAGCAAAATTGCTCGTCGAAGCCAACGCGGGAACGGTCGCATTGATCGAAGCGGGTGTTAGTGGTCGCCGCGAGGGTCTGCCGCCAGAGGTTCGTACAGTTGTTCCGGCTTTCTATCCTCGAACGTTTGGCAGTCCCATCGATTGGGCTTATAAAACGGAGCCGCAGGCTGGCTTGAACGGAAGACGGATTGCTTGGCCGCGCGGAAAAGTGCTGGGCGGTTCGAGCGCCATCAATGCCCTGATCTATTTGCAAGCTGCCCCAGCTGACTTCAATCGCTGGTCAGCCAACGGATGTGCTGGCTGGGATTGGCAAGCGGTTGTGCGACGAGTGCCGCACTTAAACCAGTCGAACCAACCATTCGTCGCGAACCGCTGCCCCGCAAGCGATCTCCCACTGAACACAATTACGACGCCCCATCCCTGGTCCAAGGCCTTTATTCAAGCCTGCATTGAATCCGGTTTTGTTGAGCATAAGCCCTGGCTGCAATCCACCGATCGAAGCTGCGGACTATTTACATTAACCATGGAAAACGGCCGCCGACGGCACACAGGTGCACAACTGCTGGATGAGTTGCCGAACTTAAACATCGATGTAATAAGCGGTATGACAGTCAATAAGTTGAACCTTGTGGCTGATCGCGTGAGCTCCGTTGAACTGCTGGATTCATCGAATTGCGCGATTCAACTTCAAACTTCTAATCGCGTTATCTTATGTGCTGGCACGATCGGCTCGCCCAGCATTCTCCAGCGATCGGGAATCGGGCCCGCCGATCAATTGACTCGTCTTGGCATTCAGCCTCACTTAGATCTGCCTGGTGTGGGAGCTAATCTTCAAGACCATCTTGTGTTCCCTTTAGTCTTTCGAACCAATGACTATGACGGCTTGCCCGCGCGCTTCGACGCCGCTGCCCGTCGCCAATATCGTGAGTGGATTGACGCGGGCGAGTATTGCCCGTTGGCAAGCAATATTGCCGAAGCGGGCAGTGTCTACTCGATAGACACCGCGCAGACACCTGATATCCAAATTCATTTCACACCCACGCACTACCTCAAATACCCGTCTCGCAACGCGCCAATAAATCACTGCTCATTGACAGTTACTGATCTCCATCCTCGCAGTCGTGGGAAGCTGCTAGTTCGCGATGCAGATCCCAATTCCGTTCCACTCTTGGATCCGGCGTACCTGAGCGATGATGAAGATGTTTGTCGTGTGCTGAAAGGGATTGACACGGTGCGCGCGATTGCGAGTGGCGCTGCGCTGCGTAACTTGATCGTGGAGGAAGTTTTACCAGGGAAGCGGCGTATAGATGCGTCCGCGTTGATGCGATCTGTTAAAATGTATGCGTTGTCTATCTACCATCCCGTTGGAACTTGTCGGATGGGTGTTGATCCTCAAGCCGTAGTGGACTCAACGCTTCGCGTTCATGGGCTCAGCAATCTGTTCGTCGCCGATGCTTCTGTCCTACCGGATTTGCCCAGCGGTAATACGCAGGCGGCAGCTTTGTTGATCGGGCGGATTGCAAGTCAACTGTTGACCTGTGGCTAACCAAAGTTCTGCGATCTGCTCGACAAAGGATTCGATGTGTTCGACTGGCGGGTTGAGCCAAAAATTTCGCTCGATCTAGTTCGCGATGAGCTCTTCGAATTTTGGTAAGCTGGTTTGATAAACTCAGGAAGTAGCCGACGCGATGGCTATTGTTGCTCGCGAGAAGCCTATGCAGTATTCGATCCGCGCAATCATTATCTCCACCACCGCTGTTGCATTGATGCTCGCATTTGCCAAAGCGTCACCAATGAACTTTCTCGTCGAGTTTGTTGTAACACACGCGTTGATTTTGTTCGCTCCGCTTGTGATCTTAGTGTCCACCATTATGTTTGCTGACCAGCGTGGCACGTATCTTGTGCTGAGTTCAAATCCGTTTTACCGTTCGCTAAAAAGACTCTGGCTAATTTCCATTGCATGCGTGGCGGTTGTTTGGACACTACTGATCGCTTGGCAAGGCTTGTGATTGTTCAGCCTTGCAGACGGTTGCGTGCTTTCACTGAACTACGCACAACTTCTAGTCAACTTCTAACTGCCGTTTTCAAGCAGTTCAACGCTGACGGTCGCCTGCTGAAACTTCTTGAAAGGGCTAAACAGTTCAACCAAGTCCTGAATTGAAAGCCTTGCGTCTACCTTGTCTTCCGGAGTTCGGACGCCCAGGAGACGTGTTTGGTCCCCAAATTCAATGCGAGCCTTGGTGCCTTCC
>JANPLP010000283.1:0-2982 GCA_031426595.1 Planctomycetia bacterium
CCCCCCCAGTAACTAGACCAGCGAGTATTCGCTGGTTTGTTACTCAGCCTTATTGTTACTCAGCCTTATTGTCGCTCAGCGTCCGCGAATCCAACCGCCGCCCAGCACGCGATCACTTGCATAAATAACGCACAACTGGCCTGGTGCGACGCCATGCGTTGGATCATCGAACTCCACGCTAAATTCGCTCTCGCCGATAGGCGTAATCGTCGCGGGGACGGCATCGCTGTTGTATCGAATCTGCGCGAAAGCATGGAACGATTCTCGCGGTGGATTGACTAGCCAGTTTACTTGCTCGGCAATTAAACTTGCCTGCGCCAGTTCAGCCTTGGTTCCAATGACGACCGCGTGTGAATTGGGATCGATGCGAACCACAAAGTAAGGCTCCTTCATGGCCACGCCAATCCCCTTTCGCTGGCCGATCGTAAACGCTTCGATACCGGAGTGCGTGCCGACTTTGCGACCTTGCAACGTTACAATCTCACCGGCGGTAGTGGCGGAAGAACGAGCGCGGACGAACTGTGCATGCTTACCGCTGGCGACAAAGCAGATCTCTTGACTGTCGCGTTTGTCAGCAACCTTCAGTCCAGCTTCGCCCGCCAACCGACGAATCTCCGGCTTCAAAAATCTCCCGACTGGCAATAGCATCCGCTTCAGATATTTCCGATCAATACCGGCCAGCGCGTACGATTGGTCCTTGTTAGGATCGATCCCGCGGACCAGGGCTGGACCGTCGTCAGCCTCCAGCAACTGGGCATAATGTCCCGTTGCGACAAATTCAGCATCAACGCTATCTGCGTAATCGAACAGCCTCCCGAACTTGATCCAGTTATTGCACTGGACGCAAGGATTAGGAGTTCGACCGTGCGTGTATTCGTCCACGAAGTAGTCCACAATACGGCCAAAATCCGCTTGCAGGTCCAGCGCGTAAAAAGGGATTCCCAAACGATCAGCTACCCGACGTGCATCCAACGCATCCGATGCACTGCAGCAACCCTGCTTGTGGTCAGTCCGCCCCTGAAGAATCGGAAGAAGTGGGTTGGGAGATCCATCGTTCAGCTTACAGGTCTCAGCCGACTCCTCGCCGTGCCGCATGAACACGCCCACGACGTCATAGTCCGCTTCCAGCAGCAAGTGCGCAGCGGCAGAGCTGTCGACTCCTCCACTCATAGCTAACACGACACGTTTCATACAGGCTTTTCACTTCAAATCTGGCTAAAGCCCTATTTTAGGCCCGCCAGCGTGTTTCAGCAAACTGCCTCAGGACTATTAACATCGCTACTAACAACATCGCTCGATCAACGTGTTAAATCGCCTTACGCAAATCGAGGCGTGCACAGACGATCAGTCTGCGATGGGATATACTGGACACAGTTCGAACCACTGCAAACTCGCCCATTTAAGAAAGAGCCCCTTGTGAGCCGCTCCTTTGTTGCTCGCATCAGAATGATGCTGATTTTGTCGGGGCCGATGCTCTGGACAGCTGTGGCTTGGTCCCAGCAACCACCGGCTGCGGAAACGTTGCTTGAACTTGAGCAAAACGCGTTTCGAAAAGCGGTAAAAGCGGTGGAAGCATCAGTAGTACAAATCGAAACTTTCGGCGGGCTGGAACGAGTCGGGCAGGAATTGGTCGCCGAAGGCCCAACTACGGGGACGATTGTAAGTAGTGACGGTTGGATCATCTCTAGCCTCTTCAGCTTCAGAGCTCAGCCGGCCTCTATTTTGGTGAGCCTACCGAACGGGAAACGTGCCGCGGCGCGCATCGTCGCGCGAGATTACAGCCGCGAACTGGCACTACTGAAGGTCGATGAGGTAAGCGAACTTTCGGTACCCGGGGTTTGTCCAACCAGCGATGTTACCGTCGGCCAATGGGCGATCGCGCTGGGTAAAACCTACGATAATCAATCCGTGTCGCAGTCGGTTGGAATTGTCAGCGCGCTGGGACGAGCATACGACAAAGCGATTCAATGCGATGCCAAGATCTCGCCCGTAAACTATGGCGGGCCGCTTATCGATTTGCAGGGACGAGTAATCGGCATTTTGGCTCCGATTTCTCCCGGGGCATTTTTGGAGGGCGATTCTAGCCAGTTGTATGATTCAGGAATCGGATTTGCGATTCCAATGCAGGATGTGCTCGACCGACTGAAGCGAATGCAAGGCGGAGAGAACATTCGCAGCGGCAAACTCGGCGTTGTAGCGACAGACCAAAACGAATTTGTGGGCCCAGTGAAAATTGCCGGTGCGGCACCCGGTTCCCCGGCTGCGAAAGCGGGAATTCGCGCGGGGGATATCTTGGTCGAAGCCGCAGGAAAACCAGTGCGCATGTTGGCTCACCTGCGACACGCCCTCGGACCTACGGATGCTGGTCAATCGCTCAAGATCGCTGTCGAGCGGGACGGAAAGCGACTGGATTTCCAATGTGTTTTGGCCGAAGAGATCCCCACTTATCGCCAGCGGTTTGCCGGTCTGCGAGTGAAGAAACTCAGCGGAGAAGGTATCGAAGTGCTCGATGTCGAAGCGGACTCACCCGCCGCTAAATTTGGATTAGCGGTAGGCGATCGAATCGTCGAGTGCAATGGTGAGAAAATAGTCGAGGTTCAAGATTTAAAGCGACTTATTGCGGTCAGCGAGTTGGACAGCGCGTTGAACTTAGTGCTGGAGAAAGACGGCCAACGACGAGATGTGCAGTTGACCGTCGCGCTGTGGCCTAAAGCATTACCAACCGAGTTACCTTCGCCTCCTGACGAAGTGGACGATAGCTTGCCGACGGAAATTGTCGATTTGACGCTCGGTGATTTTCCCAATAAGGCCTTCGCGATCATCCCGCCACTTGCTCAAAAACGCGAGTTGGGTTTGCTGGTGCTGTTTCCTGAACCGGGCGAAGTGGATCGTACAAAAGTGCAAGCTACCTTTGAGTCGTTCGTACGCGATCAAGGTTGGATCGTGGCGGTAATTCCATCGTCGGATCCAAATGGTTGGTCA
>JANPLP010000284.1:0-3572 GCA_031426595.1 Planctomycetia bacterium
ACGAGATAACGGAGGAGAAGGTAATGTACGACTCAAGAGAAAAGGCTGTCCTCGATATCGAGTCGAATCTCATCGACGCTCGGGCCGAAGGAATCGAAATTGGCATCGAGAAGGGCATCGAGAAGGGCATTGAGAAGGGCATTGAGAAGGGGAGGTCCGAGGGGGAATTGATAGGCAAAGTGAAGTTGTTGCAAGAGCTACTGGGTGAGCCAATTTCAACGCAGGAGGAGCTGTCGATTTGGTCAAAGGAGCAACTTGCAGCCTCTATCGCTGAACTGCAGGCGAGGCTGAATAAACGGCTAAGTTAGTCGAAAAGGTGAGGCCTTCAAACAGTTTCGAAGCCGTTAGGTGCGAAGGGAGTAACAAGGTCTTACTCAAGTTGTTGAGGTGTTATGTATCAACCAACAGCAAGTTTCGCTGAGTGGGCTGCATACATGGAGTCGCTAGCGACCCAGCAGCGATGGGTTAATCGCAGTGTTTCTCCGCTCGCGTCGCTGAGCAGGATATGCTGGAATACCAAGCCTTCTTCACGCACAGCTTTGCAAGTGCTCAATCGCATTGAGTGCTTACGCCACCAGCGCCGACCTATAACTTCAAACTCATCGTAAGAGATTTCTCGTATCGTGACTCGTGCACAGCGTGGCCAACCGCTGGAAGACTCAGCTATGAACGCTACGTATTCATGGCCCCGTTGTGCAAACCAATTCGGCAGCAACCATGCAAGCAACGGTCCGCCGATGATCTCCCTGTAAAAGCGTAGCCGTCTATAAATCCAACCAAAAACCAAAGCGCAGGCTATCAACAACACCAAATCAACTCCAGCGGCTAGCGAGGGGCTAAAGCAGTATAAGCTCATAAGAGCCGCACAAATCGACTTGTTGGCCACCTCGATAATTGCATCCACGAATGGAACTGGGATCAACCATACGAGGAATTCAAAAAATAGTTTGACCGCATTGATCACAATCACGTTCAACGCCGCCACGATTGACATCAGCAAATCAAGTGGCAAGGATAGGATTCCCGCAGACAGCATGGCTTGATCTTCGACTCCCCCAACCGTTACACCCGCGGAGTTGCTCAACATGCGGACGACGAACAAAATGATCACAGCGGAGTAAGTCTCAAGTTTTTCAGCGGCTAGAGCGATTGGCTTGCTGACTTTCGAGAGCCTTGGAAGGCTGGTGATGATAGCCAACGCGGCCATGGTCCAGAACATCGCGGGGCTATTCATGGGGCTCGAGTCGCCCACAAGTGCGCTGCGTTGCTGAAGCCAATCGGGTCCGTAGGTCGCGATGCCTGATAGAGTTGCTAAACCGAAGAATGGCGAGAGCGCAACGGGCGCTAGTGGTCCCAGCCACTCGCTCGCGCCAAGTTGGCCCGCCAATTTTTCGCTCGCTGCAAGCGTTTGGGAATCTAAACCTGTCGGTAACTGCATTGCCCAATCCAACATGGTTTGACTCGCTTTGCTTTTCGGGGGTAAGTGGATTCGATCTTCGCCAGCAAACTAGAGCCGTAACTCCAGGCGAATGTTGCGGAATGTTAAGATATTATGATTGCATGAATAAACAGAAAGGATTGGCATTGCCCACATAAAGTCGTGCAACCTCGATTTGGTTGTCGTTATTTCTTTGTTTCGGGGGAGGAGCATCATGCGTTTCTCGCGTCGTGAAAGCGGTTTTACGCTAGTTGAGCTGCTAGTTGTTATAGCGATTTATCGGCATTTTGGTGGGATTGCTTCTTCCCGCAGTGCAAGCGGCGCGTGAGGCAGCACGGCGGATGCAGTGTCAGAACAACTTGAAGCAGCAGTCGTTGTCGACGCACAATGCCCATGACACGAACCGCAGATTCCCGCCACAGGCAGGTAACTATGGTGGAGCTTGGTACGCGCCTCTCTATTTTCACCTGTTACCGTATATCGAGCAGCCCGCAGTTTTTAACATGGCAGGGAATTGTGATTTGGCGGCGGCGGTGGGACAAGCCACCCCTGGCACAACCATTACCAATTTGGGCTTTGTGTGGCCGACTTGGGGATCGGTGAATACAGGGAATAGGACTTGGCTGCGGCAAACACGAATAACGTCATTTCAGTGCCCCAGTGATAGTACGCTTGGCAACGGATTGGACTGGACTCCTGGTGACGCATCCTATGCAGGCAACTTTCTTGTGTTTGGCGGAGAGCGAAATCGTACCGTGACATGCGGGACAGCAGGCAACCCTTGGGAGACCTGCTGGGACGGTCGAGCAACTTTTGCAACGATCACCGATGGATCATCGAATACGATCATGTTTGCTGAGAAATTATCGCGTTGCAATGGCACTGGAGATCCTGGTGGAACCTGGTGGATGCGCGGCGTTTTCCGAATCGGCGCATCGGGCGGAAGCAACCCAAGCTCGGGTGTGCCTGCCGATAGTTTTCCTGGTGATCGTCTATCCACTGTATTTGGTGGAGGTCGCGGTCGTGATGGCGTGATCTTCACGTACGGTACCAACTCAAAGTTCCAAGTCAATCCAAGAACACCGCTGGCCAACTCGGCTCAGGGTGGACTATGCGATCGCCGTATCGCTTCGACGCAACATGCAACCATGCAAGTTGGTTTGGCTGATGGGAGCATTCGCGGCATCTCGGGTAGTATGGCGAATGCGGTTTGGTTCGCACTGCTGACTCCCGCCGGTGGCGAGGTAAACACGGAAGTCGACTAGTCCAGCTCCGCTCGGCTAAACGTATGTATTTTATTTCCGATGTTTGAGGTAACTATGTTCCGATTGTGTTTTGCCGCCTGGGGACTGTTGTTTTGTATCGGCTGCGGACCACGTACTGGTGTCGTATCAGGTGAAGTAACTTTCAAAGGCAAGCCGATACCGGGCGGACTATTGACATTTCGCCCCGTGGACGAGTCCCAAAACTCTGCTTCTTACGAGTTAGGACGCGACGGTAAATTTAAAATTGAGTTGCCTGTGGGCGAGATGTTGATTTGTATTGACAATCGTGAATTTGAACCCCGCCCGGCCACCGCACCCGCAATTCCGCCCGGTATGAATCTGCCTCCTGAAGTACTGAAAAGTATGCAGGCCAGCAGTAAGGAGTCGACCAAAGTATCCGATCGATGGGTTAAGTTGCCTGAGAAGTATTATCAAATCGAAACGTCGGATTTGAAGATCACGGTCAGAGGGGGCCAGCAATCAGAGGTTTTGGAGTTTAGGGAGTGATGCCTCGCAGCCTCTCAGGTTACCTCTGCTTCCCAAGCCGGTTTGAGCATTGAAGAAGATCTCCCAGATGTAGGCTGTAAATTGGTTTTGCAAGCAACTCATCCGCACCCGCTGACATCCATGCCTGCCAAACAGACCACCGAGGCAGGCTGGTGGTGGCAATGAGCAGCACGTCAGGATAAGACTTGCGGATTGCTTGGAAGAGGTTGCAAACGTGACTTAAACCTTCGTGACCTGTAAATGTGTCCAAGCTGCTGTCATCCCACAAGATCCATTTGGGGGTAGCTTGCGTGGCATTTATACAATATATTATCTAATATAATCAGATCATGTATATTTTTACTCGTTTATTTTCGAAAATT
>JANPLP010000285.1:0-9273 GCA_031426595.1 Planctomycetia bacterium
TGGCTGCGAGCGAGTATGCGGTAACCGAGGCTGCGCAAGTAGTCGGCTGCTGCCCGTTCGCCGGCAGGGCCCAGCTTTTCACTGGTGGGACCCCAATTTTTGCCGACGGAGCGCAATGAAAAACGGTCGCTGGTGGAGAACCAGCGACCGATCCATTGTTTGCATCGTTCGAACATACTGAGGCCAGATCAGGTTGCGTGCAGAATCCTACTGGTTCCCAGGGCTGGCGGGACGTTAGACGCGACGTTCTGTGAGTCGAGTTGCTTTACCACTTCGTTCGCGGAGGAAGTAGAGTTTGGCGCGGCGAACGACGCTGCGGCGTTTGACTTCTACTTTGTCGATCTTGGGCGAGTGTAGTGGGAACTTGCGTTCGACACCTTCGCCAGCCACGATGCGACGGACGACGAACATTTCGCGAGTGCCACTGCCGCTGCGAGCGATTACGACACCGGAGAAAATCTGAATGCGTTCTTTGGTGCCTTCGAGGATTTTGGTGTGAACGTCAACAGTGTCACCAATGTCGAATTTTGGTGGCTCGGCTTTCAGGGAACTCTTTTCGACCAGTTCCATCAACTTTTGGCTCATCGCACTCACTCCAGGTTCAACAATTCTACGAGCGTTTCGTAGGTTTCGATCAGTAAATGTAAGGTTATGTCAGCGCATCAGGCGGCTGGTATGCCGGGCTGGAGATGCCCTCGCGGACCGAATATCTTTGCGAAAAAGTCGCTATTTCGCTAGGGCAAATCGACTCTGAGGGGCAAGATTTATGGTAATTCGTGGTCTCTAAAACCGATCTTGAAGGGCTTCGACGGTGAGTTCCTCTGTCAGCAGCGCCTCCATGGCTTTGACGGCGGCGGTGGCGGCGGCCAAAGTGGTGATGCAAGGCACGCCGATCTGAACCGCCATTGCGCGGATTCGGCCCTCGTCGGTCCGAGCCCCCTTGCCACTGGGGGTATTGATGATCAGCGAAACGTCTTCGTTTTTCATGTAGTCGATGATGTTTGGGTTACCATCGGCGATTTTGCGGACCCGCTTTACCGGAATGCCGGCTTCTTCGATCACGTCGCCGGTTCCAGGGGTTGCCAGCAGCGTAAAGCCCATCCCGTTCAGTCGCTTGGCGATGTCCTTGATACCTTGCTTTTGACGCGAATTGATGCTGATGAAGACATTTCCCGAGGTTGGCAAAACTACGCCGGCCGCCAGTTGGCTCTTGGCGAACGCGATCGAAAACGTATCGCTGACACCCATTACTTCGCCCGTGCTGCGCATTTCGGGGCCGAGCACAATGTCGACACCGACAAACTTGCGGAATGGGAAGACGCTTTCCTTGATGGAGACACGAGCTGGTACCGGTTCGCTGGTGATACCCAGTTCGGCGAGCTTCACGCCGGTCATGACTTTGGCGGCGAGCTTAGCGACGTGCACGCCGGTAGCTTTGGCGACGAACGGCACTGTACGGCTGGCGCGCGGGTTCACTTCCAAAACATAGACGACCATTTTGTCATCAACCGACTTCACGGCGAACTGAACATTCATCAAACCGATCACCTGCAGGCGTTTTGCCATAGCCCACGTGGCTTCGCGAATCTCTTGGATCACTTCCGGCGGCAGGCTGTAAGGAGGAATGACGCAAGCCGAATCGCCGGAGTGCACACCCGCTTCTTCGATGTGTTCCATGATGCCCATCACAACTGCATCAGTTCCATCGCACAGAGCGTCCACGTCGACTTCGATCGCATCTTCAAGGAAGCTATCGATCAGCACTGGTTGACCTTGTGCGACCACAAATGCTTCGGCGACGTAACGTTCAAACTGAGCATTGTCGTAGCAAATCTCCATTGCGCGTCCGCCGAGCACGAAGCTGGGGCGGACCAAGGCCGGGTATCCGACCTTCTGGACTTCGACACGAGCCTGAGCCATGGTGCGAGCGATCGCATTGCCAGGTTGCTTCAGTCCCAGTTCGTTGAGCAGTACTTGGAATTTCTCGCGATCCTCAGCCGATTCGATCGTATCGACGCTGGTCCCGATAATGGGCACTCCAGCGGACGAGAGTGCGCGAGCTAGATTTAGAGGCGTTTGACCACCAAACTGAACGATCACTCCGTCCGGTTGCACACGATCGCAGATGTTCAGCACATCCTCGGTCGTCAGCGGTTCGAAGAACAGCAGATCGCTGGTGTCGTAATCGGTACTGACCGTTTCCGGATTGCTGTTGACCATGATCGATTCGATACCTAGTTCGCGAAGTGCGAAGCTAGCGTGGCAGCAGCAGTAATCGAACTCGATACCTTGGCCGATGCGATTGGGGCCGCCGCCGAGGATGATTACTCGCTTCTTATCGGGCGACTTGGCGGGCGATTCGTCTTCGGTTTCGTAAGTGCTGTAATAGTACGGTGTGTAGGCTTCGAATTCCGCCGCGCAAGTGTCCACTGACTTGAAAATCGCAGCGATGCCATGCGACTTGCGCCAACTGCGGACCTCAATCTCGTCGCTCGATAAGATCGTTGCCAACTGCCGATCGGAGAAACCGAATTGCTTAGCCATCCGCATCGTGTCGGGTTCGAGCGCGTTCAGCGACCCGATTCCACGCAGATGATCCTCCATCTCGACGATCTCGGCCAAGTGATCTAAGAACCAGCGGTCGATGGCGGTGATCTTGAAAATCTCGTCGATCGACATGCCGCTCTTGAGTGCGTAGCGGAGGTGCCACACGCGTTCTGGATTGGGGCGAGCGAGTTTGCTGCGAATCTCATCCTCGCTGGGTTGGCGATCGGTACCCCAAAGGTCTTTCGAGTCCGAACCGAAACCGAACGCGCCGACTTCCAAGCCCCGCAGCGCCTTTTGAAACGACTCTTTGAACGTTCGGCCGATGGCCATAGTTTCGCCGACGCTCTTCATCTGAGTCGTCAGAGTAGTGTCGGCTTCCGGAAATTTTTCAAAAGCAAAGCGCGGAATCTTCGTGACCACGTAATCGATCGTCGGCTCGAAGCAGGCTTTGGTTTTGCGAGTGATATCGTTGGGGAGTTCCCACAGTCGATAACCGACGGCGAGTTTGGCAGCAATCTTGGCGATTGGAAAACCGGTCGCTTTGCTGGCCAGCGCGCTCGAGCGGCTGACTCGGGGGTTCATCTCGATCACGATCATGCGACCCGATTTGGGTTCGATCGCGAACTGAATATTCGAACCGCCGGTTTCCACACCGATCTCACGAATCACGGCCAGCGACGCGTTGCGCATTCGCTGATACTCTTTGTCGGTCAGGGTCTGTGCAGGGGCGACAGTGATCGAGTCGCCAGTGTGAACACCCATGGGATCAAAGTTCTCGATCGAGCAGATGATGACAACGTTGTCATCCATGTCCCGCATCACCTCCATCTCGTACTCTTTCCAGCCGATGATGGATTCCTCAACCAGCACTTCGTGAATCGGGGAGAGCATCAAGCCGTTGAGTATCATGGCGTCGAAGTCAGCGCGGTTATAAGCGATGCCGGAACCGCTGCCGCCGAGCGTAAAGCTTGGCCGGACGACGCAGGGCAAGCCGACGTCAGCCATCACTAGTTTGGCTTCTTCCAGCGAACGGACGACTTTACCACGGCAAACTTCCAAGCCGATTTTTTCCATCGCTTGCTTGAAGAGGTTACGGTCTTCGGCTTTGTCGATGACTTCGGGATTAGCGCCTATCATTTCGACGTTGAATTTTTCCAGCACTCCGTGACGCGCCAAATCCATGGCTACGTTCAGCCCGGTTTGACCGCCCAGGGTTGGCAGCAGCGCATCGGGACGTTCCTTCTCGATGATTTTCGCGACCACTTCCCACGTCAGCGGCTCGATGTAGGTTCGATCAGCCAACGCGGGGTCGGTCATGATGGTCGCCGGGTTGCTGTTTACCAAAACAACTTCGTAGCCTTCTTCGCGAAGCGCTTTGCAAGCTTGAGTACCCGAGTAATCGAATTCACAGGCCTGGCCAATCACGATTGGGCCAGAGCCGATGAGCATAATTTTTTTGAGATCAGTACGACGTGGCACAGCTAGAACTTTTTCGTTGGGGGAAGGCACCAAGCACTCTACAAAATCGTACTCGGCGGATTGCCCCACGCTTGGGGTTTGCTCGTCCTGCGGCGGACGGGTCTCCCCGAGTAAAATTTCCCAAGACTATCACGAAAGCGTCCTTAGCGGCAAGGGGTAGGACGTGGCTGATTGTCTTACCTGATTGTGGCAGTTTTTTCCCATCGTTGGCAAGTTCTGGTCTCTGGTGGAGTTCGACGGAGTGAAGTTGAACAAAAGCATCTCGCGATTAGGATGGCCCTGCGGATGTCTTGAAAGTTGGGAAAGAAGAAGAGTGTTCAATAGCGCTTAAAATGCATTAGGTTTTTGGCGTTTGCAGCAAGTACTGGTTTTGCAATACAACTCATTGAAGCATGTCTGCCCCATCTTAAATCGCAACACCGAGAAGCAGAAGACGAACTTCCGACACTTCAGCCCGTACGCGGTGGAGGACTACACCAGTCGCTTGACCGTCACTTCAAAGTTTGCGGCCGCGTCGAGCTTGGCTTTCGTCTGCTTCGGACTTTTGTGTGCTTTGCCAGTTCACACGCTACTGGAGTACAATCGCCGCTTTGGGTTTTAGATCGCGGTAACTTCGGAGGCGGATATGAAACTTACACGTCGGTTTGGATTATTCGCTGTTCTGGCGATCCACATGGGTTTAACTTTGGACTCGAGAGTTCTGCCCGCTCAAGATAAATCGGCCGCGGTAAAGCCATTTGTGGCTAACTATGACGAGAGTAAAATTCCGGCTTATACGCTTCCGCCGATCTGGGATCGGCGAGGCGAATCAGAGGAAGCTCTGCGTACCGCCTGGCCGGTGCGGCGAGCGGAGTTGCTCAAGACTTTCACTGAGCAAATGTTTGGATCGTATCCGTCAAGTCCGTTTGAACTGGAGTGTACTGAAGTTGAAAGTGGCGACGCGCTCGACGGCAAAGCACTTCGCCAACAGTTCGCAGTCACCGTTAAGACCGCGAGCGGTTCGCAGCGAATCGATCTGCTGGTCTATTCCCCCAAAGGTTCGTCGCGACCGGCCCCTTGTTTTCTGGGTTTGAACTTTCGTGGCAACCATACCACCACAGACGATCCCAAAGTGCTTATTCCGAAGTCGTGGGCACCGAAAGACGATGCGGCAGGTGTAGTAAACAATCTTTCGACAGAGGCGGGCCGCGGCACGAGCAGCCGTCGCTGGGAATACGAACTGCTGATCGATAACGGCTGTGCAGTTGCGACGGCTTATTGCGGTGACATCGATCCAGATGTTGATGACCAGTTTCAAAACGGAGTGCATGCTCTGTTTCCGGAGCATCGTCCATCTGCTGAGCATCCTGATCGATGGGGGACTATTGCGGCGTGGAGTTGGGGATTATCTCGACTGCTGGATTGCCTTGAACAAAAAGTGAAGAGGGTCGATGCGAGCCGAGTGGCGGTGGTTGGTCATTCACGTTTAGGCAAAACGTCGCTCTGGGCTGGGGCGTCGGACCCGCGTTTTGCTGCGGTGATTTCGAACGACTCGGGTTGTGGCGGAGCCGCATTGAGCCGCCGAGAGGTTGGCGAAACGGTGTGGCGCATCAATAATTCATTCCCCCATTGGTTCTGTGGGAATTTTAAGCAGTATTCCAATAACGAGGCGAATTTGCCGATCGATCAACATCAGCTGTTGGCACTTGCTGCTCCTCGGCCGCTCTACGTGGCCAGTGCGTCGGAAGACTTGTGGGCCGATCCCAAAGGTGAATTCCTTGCAACTAAGTACGCCGGAGAATTGTATCAGCAATTAGGTGGTAAGCCGCTTGGCTTGACTGAGTTTCCAAGTCCCAATACGGCATCGATTGGGCAAGTGAGTTATCATCTGCGGGAGGGTAAGCACGACATCTTGGCCTGGGACTGGAAGAACTACATCGAGTTCATCAAGTTGCTCAAATAGTTAATTGCAAGTTGTTCGTCGAAATCTATCTATGCCACGTTTTGAACACATTCGCCATAAGCCACCGACTCAGTTAGCGGGGCCGCGCGAACTGCTATTGGTCTCTTGCCCGCTGCGCAGCAATGTGAACTTGAGTCGTATGGTGCGTCTAGCGGGCTGTAGTGGTATAGCCCAAGTCGTGCATTGCGGCGCGGGTAAAGTGGATCGCGAAATCGCGCGTGACGCCGCGGACTCGGTAACGATCACTTCGCCGCGAAGTCTTCCGCCGGTATTGCAGCGGTTGCGCAGTGAGGGCTATCGGTGCGTCGGACTGGAGCAAACCACGAACTCGCAGTTACTGTACGAATATCAATTCGTTCGCAAAACGGCCTTAGTCATCGGCTCTGAACGCGAGGGCTTGTCACAAGAAGTGCTTGACCTCCTTGATGACGTCGTCGAGATTCCTGTCTATGGTCAACCTGCAAGCTTCAATGTGGTGACTGCAACCACGATGGCGGTCTACGAATACTGCCGACAGTTTCCAGCTGGGTGAATTGCCTATACCATCAAGGCGATCGACATAGGCTAGATTCAAGTGTCCACTGATCTCGTAGTTGATTGCTATTCAGTCAAGCCTAGTTGCTTTGTAGCTAGCTGATGAATAGCCAGCAGTGCATTCGATTGTATTTCATTATGGCTTCGCCATTCTTACGCGGCGTTTTAGGCTTGACTTGCGTTGGACTAAAGTCCCTACCGCTTAAAAAACGGTGCAACGAGCATCAGTGGATTCTTGTCCACTCCCTGATACAAGGGAATTGAAGTCTGGGAATTACAAGGCTAAGCTTCGCCAGATCAGTTTAACTAATTCGCCCAGACAACTCGTTCTTTCTGCCTTCACACAACGTGCAATGGATTCTGCGATGAAGAAAACTGGATTTACGCTAGTTGAATTGCTGGTCGTCATTGCGATCATTGGCATCCTCATCGGGTTGCTTCTGCCGGCTGTTCAGATGGCCCGCGAGTCAGCTAGGCGCATTCAATGCGCGAGCAATTTGAAGAACGTTGGTATCGCACTGCACAATTTTTCAGATGCTTATCGCACTCTGCCTGCAGGTTCTGAAAGTTATGCGCGGACATATCACGCTTGGTCTAGCCGCATTTTGCCGTACGTTGAACAAGCGAGTCTTTTCTCACAGATAGACTTTTCAAAACCTTGGGATGAGCCTGGTGCTAATGAAAAAGCGGCTGTGCAATACGTTCCAATTTATATGTGTCCCTCGACTCGGGTTCAGTTTCCTGGAAAGCAAGATTTTGGTGGGATTTTTGGCACTTCTCTGCAAGGTCTTGAAGCGGGCTCTGGTCCTTATGAGGCGTTTGGATGCGGAGCTCTAATTACTACATCAAAAGAGCAGAGGAAACCGGTCGCCTTTGCCTCGGTCACGGATGGATTGAGCTTAACGCTTGGAGTCGGTGAGTCGGTGGATCGAGACCCGGAGGGGTCGGGTAGATGGGCAAGCGGTCTTAACTGCTTCTCACAAAATGATCTTACTTTTCAATCGGGTAGCTTGGGCGAGCTGTATTCGCTGCATCCCGGTGGCGCACATGGACTGTTTTTAGATGCGCATCTGCAGTTCCTCCCTAGGACTATCGACAAGAGTGTCTTGGGAGCGATTTGCACTCGCAATGGCGGTGAAGCGATTGCCAACCAAGCTGTTGTGGACTGATGCTGGTTTGCCTATTTACAAGAGGGAGGGCCGGAGTGACTTCGTGAGTATCAACTGTTGATTGTGTTCGAATGTAGAAAACTGTGTCCAGTTACGTATCAAATTTTGGAGAGAGAATTATGTTTCTAAATCGTCGTGTGTTTGTTGCTCTTGCAGCTTGCCTGTGTCTATCTATGTCAACCGCTTTCGCAGGTGGTGGCGGTGGAACGAAGAAAGATGCAACAATCGAAATCAAGAACGAAACTGCAGATGTGATTTATGTGGCAGTCAACCCATCGGCAAAGCTACTTGCCGTACTCAATTCCGCGGCTCCAACCCTTGATGAATTCAAGAAAGAAGGCGGAGTGGTTGTTAATGCTAATGGGAAAGTGTCAGTGAAAGTCAAGTCAGGTACTAGTCGTATCATCGTTGGCGATGCAGCCTTCGCACCTGTTGCTGATGTCAACAGAGTGGTTAACAAGGGCAAAGTCTTGAAGGGCTTTGTATCCGCCGCTGGACTGAATTTCTAGTAGTCAGGTCGGCTTGAAAATATGATTTTAGGTCGCGTCCATCGATCGATGGACGCGACATCTTCTAATCGCAAGTTCCATAAAATTTGACTCGACGGTTACGAAGCATAGCGATGCGGACTTGCTAGGGGAGTATAGCAGTGACATTAGAAGTACTTCATGAAACGCGACCACCCAAGATTGTCCCAGATGAAGCACATAAGAATTTCACGCTGCCTCAGCAACATCCGCATTCTTCGGCCCTAATTCTCGAACATGATAACTCAACGAAGAGAAGTGACTTTGAAGCCGGTAGGAATCTAGCGAAGCAAAATTCTGTGCGGTCAGTTGCAAGTTTACTTGTAATGGTGTTTGCAGCGTGGTTGTTTAGTTCAGTGCCCTGGCTAGTAGAAGGTTACTCGTGGTGCGGCTTGGTCGGCATCGCACTCGGCATGGCTTCCGCAATTAAGGGGGGCAGTACTTCATCGTTTTGGGTGACTTGGCTTTGGTGTAGTGGAGTGTTAGCGACGGCCTTTCATTGGTCACCTGGTGCCATGGCCTATACGCTTTCGTCGGATTTTGCACTTGGCTTAGCTGTTGCGACTCCGCTTTTTATATGGGACGGACTGCGCATGGCGCTAGGTTTCTGGTTAGCGGCCAGACTCACACAAGATATGCGACTCTACTGGCTGGCTGCAGCCCTTGTTTCAATCGCACTCGAATTCATAATGCCGGGGGTTTTTCCCTGGAATTTAGGGATGACATTGCTCTCGAGCCCTTGGTTGATACAGGGTGTTGATTTATTCGGGGCCAGTTTTTCGACCTTGGTTGCATTCGCAATCGCAGGTGGGATCCAGAACGCGGCAACTGAGCTTAACGGCTGGTTTCGTGCTGGCAATGAGCGAACACCATTCGCTAAATTAGTCGCAAGTTGGAGCGCGTGGTCGAGCTTGCTATCATCGCCAGTTTTGATCGCGATCCTGATTATCAGTATGTACAACGCGGTTGCTTGGAATCACAGGAGTGCTCTAAGTCTTGCATCGCCTAAGGTGCGGTTAGGTGTCGTACAAGTAGACCCGAGTTTTGTCGAAAGTACCCAGAACTTGCGCCAACA
>JANPLP010000286.1:0-2607 GCA_031426595.1 Planctomycetia bacterium
GAGCCATGCCGAGTGCCACGCTGAAACGCCACCTAACATCGTGGTGATGCTGGTCGATGACATGGGAATCATGGACACGTCGCTCCCCTTCTTGACCGATGCAGCGGGTAAAGCCAAACGTTATCCACTGAACGACTTTTATCGCACGCCCAACATGGAACGCTTGGCGAGCAACGGAGTGCGCTTCAACCAGTTTTACGCGATGAGCGTATGCTCGCCTACGCGTATTTCGATCATGACCGGCCAGAATGCAGCGCGTCACCGCACGACCAACTGGATCAACCCCGACAAAGACAATGCCGGGCCGCTCGGTGCTCGCGATTGGAACTGGCGAGGACTGAACAAGCAATCGCTAACGCTGGCACGTGTCCTGCAGTCAAACGGTTATCGCACGATCCATGTTGGCAAGGGACATTTCGGACCGCGTGCCAGCGAAGGTGCGGATCCGCTAAATCTCGGCTTTGATGCGAACGTCGGTGGTTGCTCAATCGGGCAGCCGGGAAGTTACTACGCCAAGCAGAATTTCGGCCGCAACGGAAAACTCGATGGAAGCGCCGTTCCGCACTTGGAGAAGTACCACGGTTCCGACCTTTTCCTCACCGAGGCATTAACACTTGAAGCCAACGCGCATGTCGAATCCGCAGTTAAGGAACAGCGACCTTTCTTTCTCTACTTTCCGCAATACGCAGTACACGCTCCCTTCCAAGCCGACCCGCGATTTGCGGGCAAGTACACAGACGCTGGCAAACCACCAGCGGCCCAAGCCTTTGCGAGCTTGATCGAAGGGATGGACAAGTCGCTCGGCGACGTACTCGACAACCTCCAGCGACTTGGCGTTGCCGAAAATACTCTGGTGATTTTCCTTGGCGACAACGGCAGCGACGCGCCACTGGGTGACCAGCATGTAGTGGCCTGCGCGGCGCCGCTGCGAGGAAAGAAAGGAGCCCACTACGAAGGGGGCATGCGAGTCCCATTTATCGCAGCCTGGGCCAAGCCGAACTCAAACAACGACTTGCAACAGAGAATGCCGATCACCGCCGGAGCCATCCAGTCGCAGGTCGCGTCCGTCTGCGATCTTTTTCCAACCCTGTTATCGGCCGCACAAGTTGATTTGCCCAACGATCATCCCATCGATGGCTTCGGATTGAAAACACTTCTGACAGGCCAGCCCGATGCGCAGCGACTGGAGACGTTTTTGATGCACTATCCTCACGCTCCCCATCGTAGCGATTACTTTACGGTGTTCCGTCAAAGCGCATGGAAAGTGATTTACCATTACATCCCGAGCGACGTGTCGGGGAACTCGCATTACCAGTTGTTCAACTTGGCGACCGATCCGTTTGAACAGACAGATTTGTCGAAACAGGAACCCAAGGAACTGCGTCGCATGATGGACGGCTTGAAGTCGGCTCTCGCCAGCCATCAAGCGGTCTACCCCGTCGGAGCCAACGGCGAAGCGATGCTGCCGGAACTTCCTTGATGCCGAAGCCGTCAAGCTACTCCCCGGCGGCGCCTGCCTCCGGCCTCATCGGTCGACCTCCCGCAGCTCGAATGCACCGTTTCGGAGGTCGTAGCGCACAGCGCCTAGCCGCAAGTCGACGTGGCTTCTAAAATCGGAGCCATTACGGCTCCTGCACCGACCTCTCCACACCCTAGCGAAACAGACCATGCGCGTCGGACTATTCATCCCTTGCTACGTTGATCAGTTTTATCCGCAAATCGGAATGGCAACGGTCAAGGTACTGGAACGCTACGGCATCGAAGTCGATTTTCCGGAAGCTCAGACATGCTGCGGCCAGCCGATGGCGAATACCGGTTGCCTCGACGACACGCGACCCCTGGCCGAACGGTTTCTCGAGATCTTCACCGATTACGAACACGTAGTTTGTCCGTCAGGCAGTTGCGTTTCGATGGTCCGAAACCACTACGAAGGCTATTTCCAGACCGACGCGCGGTACGAGCGGCTGAAGACGCACACCTGGGAGCTGTGCGAGTTTCTCGTCGATGTGCTGAAAGTCGACAAAGTGCCCGTTCGATTTCCCCATCGCGTGGGTTTGCACAGCAGCTGTCACGGATTGCGCGAACTGCGTTTAGATGCCTGTTCGGAGTTGATGCGCGGCCAGCCCAGCAAGGTTCGATCGCTCCTGCAGTCGATCGAAGCGCTGGAGTTGGTGGAGCTGAAGCGAAGCGATGAGTGCTGCGGTTTCGGCGGTACGTTTGCTGTGGCCGAAGAAGCGGTCTCGGTCCTCATGGGAGTCGACCGTGTAATGGATCACGTGACCGCGGGCGCAGAAGTGATGACCGCTACCGACGCTAGCTGCTTGATGCACATGGAAGGAATCATCCGCCGCCGCAAGCTACCCTTGCGCACCATGCACATCGCCGAGATCCTCGCCGGCGATCCCATCGCGAAATGACCCAACGCGGCACCTTAGTGCAAAAGCCCCTCAACACATTGGGTGCCACGTCCTGAGTACTCGAAGGGCGTGACTTCGGCACGTGCCCCTCAACACATTTGCTGCCACGCCCTGAGTACTCGAAGGGCGTGACTTCAGCACGTGCCCCACAACATATTGGGTGGCACGCCCTGAGTACTCGAAGGGCGTG
>JANPLP010000287.1:0-5491 GCA_031426595.1 Planctomycetia bacterium
GCGCGGCAATAAAAATCAGCATCCGGATTGCTCCATCCGATAAACTCCATCTGCGTCGCTAGATCGCGTTGGTCGTACAGCAGCAAGCATTCGCTGGGTTCACCGTCTCGGCCCGCTCGACCAATCTCTTGATAGTAGGCCTCCATCGACCCAGGCACATCTGCATGCACCACAAAGCGAATATCCTCTTTATCGATTCCCATCCCAAACGCATTGGTTGCCAGCACCAGCGGCATCCGGCCACTCATGAACTGTTCTTGAATCCGCTTGCGATCTCGACGCTCCAAGTCTCCGTGGTAGCACACATGCTTCAATCCTCGCCGATGCAATTGCTCACTGAACTCGCAAAGTGTCTTAATCAATGTGAAGTAAACAATTCCACAGGCGGAACCACTCGACGACCCATGCACGGCTGCTCCTGCCGGCCAGCGCGCTGCCGTTCGCTGAATGTGGTCCAGTTTCTCTTCCATTCCCCAAACCTCCTCCACATCCAACGAGAGGTTGGGGCGATCAATTCCTTGATGAAACAACTGGCACTCATCTAGACCACTACCGAAGCGAGATAAGCCCAGCTGCTTCAAGATGTCTTGCTGCACATCCGGCGTCGCCGTGGCCGTCAAACAAATGGTGGTCGGTTTACCCATCACTTCCCGCAACTCAGGGATGCAGGTGTAATCAGGTCGGAAATCGTGTCCCCACTGGCTAATGCAATGGGCTTCGTCGATGGCGAGCAGAGCGACGTGGCGATGAGCCAACGATTCGCGAAATTCTGGTTTACGAAATCGTTCAGGCGTCACATACAGCAAACAGTACTTACCATCCCGGACCGCTGCATAACGACTTTCGCGCTGCTGCCTATCCAGCGAGGAGTTGATAAATGTGGCCGCAATCCCTTTGGACTGGAGCGCGTCAACTTGATCTTTCATCAACGCAATCAGCGGCGAGAGAACGACGGCGATTGGCCGCTGAGCCCCATCTGCTTGCATTTCGTCGCCGCTCGCTTCACCAATTGCGATCGCGGGAAGCTGATAACAAAGTGACTTGCCGCCGCCGGTCGGGAGAATGACCAGCGAATGTCCGCCGCGCAGGGTTCGTTCGATCACGGCAGCTTGCGGATTGCGAAAGTCGTCGAACCCAAAGTGTTTTTTTAGCAGGCGGCGAGTGGCCGTGATTTCAAGGTGAAGTTGTGGCACAAAGTTACCAAGCACTGGGAACAGTAGATGTCAAAGCGGACTCAGGTGCGAGATTCTATCCGATGGAGTAGTGATTGAAAGGATCAAATCACCAGCCGCAGGCAACCACGCTTCGCGTCCTTTCGATTATCATTGGACCCATACGTTTGCTTTCAAAGTTGCTCGGTTTGTCTGCAGGTTGAGGCCCTTAATGGTGTTCGCTCGCGAAAGGAATTGCATCGCTTGGATTTCCTTAGCACTTATATGCTTAGGGTTCGGTGTACTTTTCCAAGCAGAATCCGCTTTCGGTCAAAACCGCAGAAATCCGCCACTTGCGGACGAACCCCTACCGCAGTTCGCTCGTTTCCGGATTGGCAGCCAGCGATTCATTCATCCAAGCACAGCCGCCAGTGTCGCGCTGTCGCAAGATGAAAAGTCCCTTTTCTCGTGGGGTGACGGCCAACTTGTATGTTGGGATACGACCACCGGCGCACGGAATTGGCTAGAGGACTTCACCGCCGAAGTGGATTCCATTTATGGAGCACGACCACTCGCGGTGAGCCGGGACGGACATTCGATTTTTTCTGTAAATGGCTTAAACGGCTTGCTGCGATTCAGTCGTGGCGACGGCTTCGAGGAAGCCATCGAGGTCAAACACACATTGCCACTGACCGCTGAAAATCGACCTGCGAGCGCCTTGCCCGGTTCGTTCCGATCGATCGACCTACACCCAAGCGGGACTCGCATTGCTGCCGCGGGCGCGCACGGCGTTGTGATCTGCGATGCGCGTGGAACAAGCCTGTTCGAAATCCCGAACAGCCCAACACGCGCGATTACTCCTACCGACTGGTACGAAGATCCAGGTTTGTTCGGCGGGCATTACAGCTCAGCAATTTTCTCAGGCGACGGCCAGTACTTAGCTGTCCTCCTCAGCCAGTCGCCTCAATCCTTGCTTGTGTTCGATGCAACGACTGGTAAGGAAATCAAACGCATGGAATGCGCTAGTCGGGTCGTGCAGTTCGCGTTTTCTCCAGACGGCCAAATGCTTGCGACCTTCGAACGGAATAGGGCTCTAAAACAATTCTCGGTCGAGTCGGGTCAAGTCCAGTGGCAGTTGCAAGTCGGAGCAGCCGCCGAGGCCACACAGCGTTCGTTCGCAACTCTGCAATACACTTCGGATGGCAAGCGAATTGTCATTGCCAGTTCACAAGTCGAAGTCGTCAACGCAGTAACCGGAAAGTTGCTTTCACGCAGCCAGCCTTTGCGCGGGCGAGCTCGATCGATGGCGATTGCTGCCAAGTCGGGTTTAATCTACCTCATTTTGGACTTCGGTAAAATCGTCCGCGTGAGTCTAGAGAGTAACGAAATCCTGAGTGAGGAACAAACGTTGCGCGCGCCTCACCTGCTCGCCGCTGGGAATGAAACAACTTCTTACGCATTTGTCGACATGGCTGGCGAGATCCGAATTGGCGACACCGCCGTGACTCCAGATCCCACGAAAGCCTCGCAACCTCAAACGCTCTCAAGCAACAGTCCCCATCTCCTGGCAATGTCGCGCGACGGCCTGAGACTGGCGGCTGCGAAGTTCGATGACCAGTTAACGGTTGACTTATGGAATGTAGCCAACGGCTCCCTGAAAAATAAATCACACACGCTGCTCATCCCTCAAATCCCACCAACGTCCGGCGCAGCCGCAACAGACCAAATCAAGATTCTCGAGTTTTCGTCCGATGGAAGCATGTTAGCGGCCGTAGTTGCCGGACGAGAGCAAGCGTTTCTCTGGAATGTCACTTCCGGCAAGTTGATCGCGACTGTCGAGCACCCGTTACTGAATTGCCTTACCTTCGATCGTACGAGTTCTCAGTTGCTGACCGGTGGCGGCGATGACTGTCTGCGATTCTGGGAATGCGCGACGGGTAAGTTATCCTCGACGAAAGAAATACAGGGTGGCGAATTGCAGAACGTTCGCTGTTCGCCAAAATCTGATTTGCTCGTCACCGCGCACTTTCCCAATGTCTTGCGGTACTGGAAAGCCAGCGACATGACACTCAAGAAGCGTACTCCGTTGAGCGGCGAAACAAACTTCGAAGTGCTCAGATTCTCCGCCAATGGGAACTGGTTGCTCACGACCTCCTCAGGTTATTTGCTACTCGTCGATACAATCTCGGGCAACGTCGTCTGGAAGAATGGCTTTCACCCGAGTCGGTGGGTAAGCCAAGCTGCCTTTTCGTCGGACGACAAGCGGCTGTTGAGTGCAGGTCGCGACGGCGTTGGCTATTGCTGGGATCTTTTTCCGGTCGATGCAGAGGACACCAGTGGCTTTGCAAGGGTCTGGTCGTCGCTGCGCGATGAGGCAACGGAGGATATCAACGAATCTTTGTGGCAATTGGTTCAGATGAGTGATGCAGCAGTCGAATTGATTGATCAGGAACTAGAACCCGTAACTCGAGTTGTCAGTATCAATGCGATCACGCGAGGGCTGAGTCGAAGCATAGCCGAGCATCGAGCGCAATTAGCCAACCAGTTAAGCGAAAAAGACAGCACGGTAGAAATAGAATCGCGAGTCAAGTTCGCCATGAGTTTCTTAGTCTTGCATCGCAGCCCGCGCGCTATCGCTTTGCTCGAACGCCTAGCCGCATCCCATGCCTGCGATGCAGTTCGCAAAGTCGCCGCTACAGCACTCGATTCGCTGCAGTAAGGCTCGCTGAAAAAACTTGGGACACTCAACCGTGAATGCGGACGAAGTTTATCAAGCTTTAAAACATAGGGTGAGCTCCGCAAAGGCGAATTTTTCCCCTCGCTTTTTCAAATGTGGTCCAGGCGAGTATGGCGCTGGGGATCAGTTTCTAGGAGTCACCGTTCCCCAACAACGCGCGATCGCCAAAGAATTCCGAGAACTGGATCAAGCGAGCATCTCCCAGTTATTGCAATCGCCTTGGCACGAATGCCGACTGACCGCGCTGCTGGTACTGGTCCATCAATTCGAGAGAGCGAGCGAACCGGAGCGGGGCGAGTTGGTCGAGTTTTACTTGGAAAACATCGAGCATGTCAACAATTGGGATTTGGTAGACAGTTCAGCTCCCAAAATACTTGGAATTTACTCACTCGAAGTCGACGTCTATCGGAAACGCATTGAACAACTGGCTGCATCAGAGGATCTGTGGCGCGAGCGTGTCGCCGTCCTGGCGACTTACCCGCACATCAAGCGCGGAGACTTTCAAACGATCTTGAAACTTGCTAAAAAATTCCTAACTCATGAACACGATCTGATGCACAAAGCGGTCGGCTGGATGCTCCGCGAAGTCGGCAAGCAAGACTTAGCACCGCTGATCGACTTTCTGGATCGGCACAAGAGTCGGATGCCGCGTACAATGCTGCGATATGCGATTGAAAAACTACCTCCTGCGCAGCGCGAGCACTACCTTGCCAAATGATGAGCCACTTAACGACCATACCGATGAACCAATTGCTTCTGACCGCCCGAAGTCCAATGACCTTCGCGAGTTTGCTGCCGTACGCTTGAATGCAGATCACACGGTTCCCGGTTTCAGGCAACAAGTTGCAGACTTGTGGGTCGCAGTAAAGACTCCGCCAACACACTGCGTCGCGAAGTGCTTTGGGATCGCCACCGCGTACAGTCTCTTCGCTTTGGCCATCGGATTCGCGTCTGGGATCTACCAAGTTCAGTTGTTAGATTTACAAAAGTTCTGGTTCCTTCCGTTGACTTTGGTCCTGTTCCCAGTGATTCCGGAAGAGTTCTTCTTTCGCGGCCTGTTGATTCCTCGCAACGCAGCGGACTTGCCGTGGCAACGCTCCGCAGCGTATGTGATTTTCAGTGCTTTCGCGTTCACGGTGTGGCATCCCCTGAACGCGCTCACGGTGAACCCAACGGCGCAGCCCTTCTTTCTCGACCCGTACTTTCTCGTAATCGTCTTCCTGTTGGGACTTGCTTGCAGCACCACCTACATCCTCAGCCGATCGATCTGGATGCCAGTTCTGATTCACTGGTTGACCGTGGTTGTGTGGGTGTTGTGTTTAGGTGGACGCAATCTTGTCTTGGAAAGCTGAAGCAGCCGGCGTTCAACAATTCACGGATGGCTTACTCTACCAAGGTCGACTCAAGCGTGATGTCAGCATTGAGCAGCTTGGAAACAGGGCAGTTTTCTTTCGCAGCAGCAGCGATGGTTTGAAACTGTTCCTGCGTAGCGCCGACAATCTTTGCTCGCAGAGTCAGATGCACTGCTGTGATCGCAAAGCCATCTTCAACTTTTTCGAGCGTCACTTGCGCAGTGGTGTCCATTTGTTCGGCGACCAAATTA
>JANPLP010000288.1:0-2763 GCA_031426595.1 Planctomycetia bacterium
ACCAGCAAACGCATCATTTCCGCGTAGCTATCCAAGCCGTTCACTGGGTTGGTGAGAATCTTCTGCAACACACCAGGGTACATTACTTCCCCCAGCGCCATATCTTTGATGCCAGATTCGAAATACTCTCGGTTGGCATTCACCGATCCCAGCAACAATTTATTTCCAAGCACCCATTCGATATTGATTTTATCGGAAGGCACTTCTGATTTTTTGGTGCCACCGGTGATGCTGGTCCACACCAGCGTGCCGTTATGCCCGAGCGCCTGCATCGCTTCGAAGGCAATGGAACTGCTACCGGTCGCGTCGATAATCAAATCAGCTTTGCCAACCTGCTTGACCAGCTCCATCAGCGGCGTCTCTTGAGTGCTGATGTACGTCGCTTCCAAGCCAGTCACGATTTCGCTTTTCAGATGAGGCCCCGGAGCGCGGGCTAGCGTGAATACATCCAATCCTTTCAAGCGAAGTACCAGCGTCGATAACAATCCTATCTGACCGGCACCAAGCACAAATGCGCGCGTCGGTCGCCAAACTCGCATCCGACGTTGCGCTTCAAAAGCCTGCTGAATCGCCTTCGCCGCACAGCTCATCGGCTCCATCAGGACATGCAGGTGCTTCAGACCCTGAGGAACGCGCACGACGTACTCTTCAGCATCAACAATGCGTTCCGTAAGGTACCCGTGCAACAGGTTGATCCCGCGCTCGTAATAAGTCTCCTCGCTAGTCATGTCGTAGGTGCCGATGGCGTCATAGATCGAACCGCCAGGACGACGAACGGTCGCGGTCACATAGTCGCCCGGCTTGATAGTGCGAACATTCGGTCCGACAGCTTCGACGATCCCAAAGCACTCATGACCGAGAACCAAGTAATCATCTCCGGGAGGCGAATTACCGTATAAAGCGTCATTTATTTCCCGGTCAGTAGCATCCACGCCAACTTTGAGAACCTTGATCTGAATCCCCTTCCCGTGCGGAACACTGTCCAATGCTGGCTCAGGAATATCGCGAAGATGGACGCTTGATGGTTTTCCAGGACGAACAGCAATGGCTTTCATTTAGTCAACTTGATCTCTAGATAGGACAACCCGGCAGGGAAGTTTCGGATGGATGGCGGTGCTAGCGACCGAACAAATCGGGCGTCAATTGGGAACAAATTTAGCCGCGAAGCCAATGCGATTCGAGGGGGTGCGATCGAGCTCGACTGAACAATTCTCGCACTTTTAATCGACGATAGCCTAGAAAAGACTTGTCAATCAAACTAAAACCATTCTGTGGATCCCCACATACCCCACGTGGGCCCCGCCTTCCCTACCCGCCACAGATTCCTCCCCCTTAGACGAGCAGTGCGTTATGCGTAATTTGTGCGTTACCTTCCTGTCGCTCATTTCACTGTTTAGCTCACCATTCAGCCTTTCGGTATTCGCAGTGGACGGAACCCCAGTTCGGCTCGGCGGCGGCGCCCTAGCCGGCGGGATCTCCGGATCTGGCCCTTTAAAACTGGCAGAAGTGGAAGCCTGGTTGAACAATCCAGAAAATCACGCGGCACTCGAAATCGAACTTCCCCCTGCACTCCAAGTCGGCAAGTCACAGGTCTACATCCCTACCGATAACCCTCTGACACGCGCGAAAGTCGAACTCGGTCGTCAAATATTCTTCGACAAGCGATTCTCCAAAAACGCCGAAGTAAGCTGCGCTGACTGCCACCATCCGAATTTCGGATACGCAAAGGATACGCAGTTTGGCGTCGGTGTCGGCGGTCAAACCGGCAACCGAAACTCACCCGTTGCCTACAATCGCATCCTCAGCAAAGAACAGTTCTGGGACGGACGCGCTGACTCACTCGAAGCACAAGCCGTGGGGCCTATCGCCAATCCTATCGAAATGAGCTTCTCGCATGAACTAGCAGTAAAATTTGTTAGCCAGAACAAAATCTACCGCAAACAGTTCGACAAGGTCTTTGGCCGAGCTCCCACGATTGATGACATTGGACGAGCGATCGCTTCGTTCGAACGCATCCTCGTAACAGGCGACAGTGCTTACGATTCCAACGAACCGTTCATTAAGTTGAAAGAGGTTTTCGCTGATGACCTCGAAGACTTAGATGCACTCAAGAGCGACGATCCAGAACTGTACGCTAAGTACACCAAGTTGAAAGCTGCCGCCGAAGCGAACCCGATGACAGAGGCTGCAATCCGCGGTCGCAAGCTATTTTTTAGCGCCAAAGCCAACTGTGCTGCTTGCCACGTCGGTGCCAACTTCACCGATGAGAAGTATCACAACTTGGGTGTTGGCATGAAGGCGGAGAAACCCGACCTTGGCCGCGAAGCCACCACGGGCAACGCTGCAGATCGCGGAGCCTTCAAGACCCCAACGCTCCGCAACGTGGCTCTTACAGCACCTTACATGCATGACGGCAGCCAAAAGTCACTCGAAGAAGTTATCGAATGGTACGTGATCGGTGGTCACCCCAATCCAAACCTCAGCGACAAGATCAAGAAGTTCGACGCCACAGCCCAAGACAAAGCAGACCTTGTCGAATTCATGAAGGCTCTTACCGGTACACTTCCTAAAGTCGAAACGGGAAGATTGCCCGAGTAAGCCGCAGCGTCTTCAAGCATTGTCCTAAAACCAACGCTCGGCGAGTCCACCCAACGATCCGCAGTGCTTCTAATTAGAAAACCAGTCAACGATACGGAGCGAGCCATCACCTGCTGATCCTAAATGACGGCGGTAGAAACTAGTGCGTTGTCCAGATTCAATTTT
>JANPLP010000289.1:0-5005 GCA_031426595.1 Planctomycetia bacterium
CAGGAGGGGGCCAAAGCGCGACTGGGCCGCTTGCTGGGGGTCGACGACAGCTACGATATTCTATTCCTCCAAGGTGGCGCGCGGCTTCAGTTCTCGATGATCCCGATCAATTTGCTGAAAGGCCGCTCCCAAGCCGCGCAGTACATCATTACCGGAACGTGGGGGAAATCGGCGCTCGACGAAGCCAAGAAAGAAGGACCTGTCGAAGTCATCTACGATTCGAAAGCGACGAACTACGATCGACTCCCCACGAGCAAAGAATTAGTCATCAAACAGGATGCTTCCTACGTTCACATCACCAGCAATGAGACCATTCAGGGCGTTCAATTTCCCGCGGACATCGATACAGGCTCAGCACCGCTGGTGTGCGATTCGTCGAGCGACTTTATGTATCGACCGTATGACATCAGTCGTTACGGATTGATGTATGCATGCGCTCAAAAGAACGCAGGGCCAGCTGGCGTCACGGTCGTGGTCATCAAGCGCGAGTTGCTGGACCGATCTGCGAAAGACTTGCCCGGCTATTTGAGTTTCAAGAATCATTCGGAAAACGACTCGATGTGGAACACTCCGCCTACGTTCGCAGTTTATGCGTTGGGCTTGGTGGCCGAGTGGCTGGAGGAAACGATTGGTGGCCTGGACAACATGCTGGCGATCAACAAGCAGAAAGCGGCGTTGCTGTACAACGTGCTCGACCAATTCCCTGAGTTTTACATCGGCCATGCTCAGAAGTCCGACCGCTCGTTGATGAACGTCACCTTCCGTTTTGCCAATGAACAAGCGGAGAAGCAATTTCTAGCGGGCGCGACGGATCAGGGGATGGATAATCTCAAAGGTCATCGAAGTGTGGGCGGAATTCGAGCAAGCATTTACAACGCGATGCCGCTCGATGGTGTTCAAGCTCTAGCTCAATACATGACCGATTTCGCCAAGAAGAATGCGTAGCAATCCGGTGGGATGAATCTCCAGTTGACCGTCGCTGTGTAAGCGACCGACAGTGCTGACGACAGTTGTTCCAGCAGGTTTTTACGCTGACCAGCAACTGTGCTCAAGGCCTAGGTTATAGGCCGATCAGTTCAGCAACAAATTGGAATGCAAACCCGCTTTTCACGAATCAAAGGTTTTGACTGTGGCTAAGTTTCGTATCGCTGTTTTAGATTCGATCGCCGATGAAGGCATCGAGTTGCTGAAGACCGAACCCGATTTCGAGTTTCAAGAATGCATTGGACTGAAGGGGACCGAACTGCGCGATACACTCCGTCAGTTTGACGGTGCTATCTTGCGCAGCGGTGTGAAGATTACCGCTGAATCGCTGGAAGGCAACAAGCGTTTGAAGGCGCTGGTTCGGGCGGGTGTTGGAACGGACAACATCGACAAAGACGCAGCGACTCGGCAAGGCATCGTGGTGATGAATACTCCCGCTGGCAATACCCTGTCGACGGCGGAACATGCGTTCACGTTGTTGCTGGCTCTCTCGCGATCGATTGCACCCGCCTATCAGAGCTTGTGTAATGGAAAGTGGGATCGCAAGAGCTACATGGGCTCGCAGGTCGCTGATAAGGTGCTTGGCGTCGTTGGTTTTGGACGCATCGGTCGCGAAGTCGCTTTACGCGGGCTTGCGTTCGGCATGCGAGTGATTGCGTTCGATCCTTTCCTGGCGGCTGAGCAAGCGACGAAGCTTTGCATTGAGCGGGCTGAGACGGTTGCCGAGATGTTGCCGAAAGTTGATTACCTCACGGTCCATACGCCGTTGACACCCGAGACCAAGCACTTAGTCGGGATGAAAGAGCTTGAGATCCTCAAGCCCGGGGTGCGTTTGATCAATTGCGCCCGCGGTGGCATTTATGACGAAGCCGCGCTCGTCGAAGGCTTGAAGAGTGGCAAGATCGGCGGAGTAGCGCTGGATGTATTTGAAGAAGAGCCCTGTTCAAACAGTCCGCTGTTCGGCATGCCGAATGTCGTGTGCACACCGCACTTGGGGGCGAGTACCGAAGAGGCTCAAACACAAGTCGCGGTCGAAGGCATTCAACTGCTAATCAATTTCTTTAAAACAGGTGAGATTCGTCACGCAGTCAATGTGGCGTCCATTGATCCCAAGACACTCGACGCGCTGCGCAGCTATCTGGACGTTGCGCATCGCATGGGATTAATGCTCAGCCAGTGGCATGGTGGTTCGGTGTCCGGTTGTACCTTGACTTACCGTGGCGAAGTTGCGGATCGGGACGTGAAATTGCTGACCAACGCGTTCTGTGTGGGCTTGCTCGAACGCGCCATGGAGGATGTGAATATCATCAATGCCGAAATGCTGCTGCGGGAGCGGGGCATCGAATTGAACGAGATTCGCACGCATGATAAAGGTGCATTTTCGTCGACCATCACCGCTGAGGTTCGCGGTGGAGAACGTGTCGTGAAGGCCTCAGGAACTGTCTTTGGCCATAACATGCCACGGCTTGTAATGCTGGATGATTACCGATTAGAAGCCTATATCGATGGCAATCTCTTGATCTTCACTCATACTGATATGCCAGGGATAATTGGACACGTGGGAACGGTGTTCGGCAAGCATCAGGTGAATATTGCTCAGATGTCTGTCGGACGCAGCGGGACACAGCAAGGTGGCGATGCGATCGGCGTGCTAAATCTTGATAGTCAGCCCACGGTCGCTTCGCTGCAAGAGCTGTTGGCTCTGCGTGGTATCAGTCGTGTCCAGCCGATTCAACTGCCACCTGCGGGTGTACTGCCAAGTTGGCTGCAAGGTTGATTTTTTGAATGTCGTTATGAATAAAGACATGCCGCGCTGCTTTTGTAGGTTGCCGTTCATACTTGGGCGACCCAAGATCGGCGATTGAACACTCCAATGAATTGAACGAATGATGACTGCTGCAGAAAAGAACATCAGCCAAGTACCCGATCAGCGTGGTCGCTTCGGCGAGTTCGGTGGGCGTTTTGTCCCGGAGACCTTAACACGGGCTTTAGTCGAACTCGAAGCCGAGTACGCATCGGCACAGAAAGATCCTAAATTCACCGCTGAATTGGATCACTTGCTAAAGACTTTTGTGGGTCGCCCTTCGCCGCTCTATCACGCAAAACGGCTGAGCGAGTTGGCGGGTGGCGCGCAGATATGGTTCAAGCGTGAAGACTTGAACCACACCGGCGCGCACAAGATCAACAACACGCTCGGTCAAGCTTTACTCACCTTGCGGATGGGTAAGAAGCGGGTGATCGCTGAGACCGGCGCGGGGCAACACGGTGTGGCGAGCGCGACAGCGTGCGCGCATTTCGGATTGCCTTGCGTCGTCTACATGGGGGCTGAAGATGTGCGCCGTCAGCGGCCAAACGTGTTTAGCATGCGACTGATGGGTACCGAAGTGCGTCCGGTTACAAGTGGATCGCAAACGCTGCGCGACGCCGTCAACGAGGCGATGCGAGATTGGATGTCATCTGTCGAGACCACTCATTACATTATCGGCTCTGTAATCGGGCCACATCCGTTTCCAATGATGGTGCGAGATTTTCAGTCCGTGATCGGACGCGAAGCCCGGCAGCAGAGTCTCGAAGTTTTCAATCGCTTGCCCGACAGCGTGATCGCTTGCGTGGGTGGCGGTTCGAATGCAGCCGGGATGTTCTATCCGTTTGTCGATGATGACGAAGTCAAACTCATCGGTGTTGAAGCGGGTGGTTTATCGAGCAAAGCGGGTGAACACGCTTCGCCGCTGTCGTATGGTATGCCCGGCGTGCTGCACGGCAGTTACAGCTACGTGATGCAAGATGAGGATGGGCAGACATCGCCCGTGCATTCCATTTCGGCTGGACTGGATTATCCAGGAGTCGGCCCCGAGCACAGTTACTGGAAAGATAACGGTCGAGTCGAGTACAGTTTCTGTCGCGATGGTGCCGCGCTCGACACGTTCGACAAAGTGGCTCGGATGGAAGGGATACTTCCCGCACTTGAATCTTCGCATGGGATTGCCAAAGCGATGGAGGTCGCGGCTACCATGGACCGCGACAAAATTGTTTTGGTATGCTTGAGCGGCCGTGGCGATAAAGACGCCGCCGAGATCGCTAGGCTTCGCGGTCTCGAATACTGAGGTACTGAGTGAGCTTGGCACGCGTGGCCAAGCTGCGCTGCGTTCGATTGTTTTTAGGGCTGGAAGCCAATGTTACTTTGAACTAGAAAACCACTTCATGTCTGCTATCGACGAACGCTTCAAACAACTTCGTGCGGCTGGTAAGAAAGCGTTTCTGCCTTTCGTTACAGCGGGCGATCCCTCGCTACCGATGACCGCTAGGCTGTTAGAAAAACTCTCTGCCTGTGGAAGCGCCATTGCCGAGGTGGGTATTCCCTACAGCGACCCAATCGCTGACGGACCGGTCATTCAAGCCTCCTACACTAGGGCGCTCAATGCGGGCATCAAGCTTAAAGATATTTTTGCGACGGTTCGCGAAGTCAAACCGCGATTACAGATGCCGCTCGTATCGATGGTCAGCTACGCGGTGATTCACCGCATGGGGATGGAGCGGTACGTCGCGGAAGCGATGGCGGCTGGATTCTCCGGAGCGATTGTTCCAGATCTTTTAGCCGAAGAAGCAGATGAGCTTCGCACAGTTTGCCGGCGCGAAGATTTTAGCTTGATTCACTTAGTGACGCCTACCACCAGCCCAGAACGCATGCTGCGGATCGCTGAGTTATCGAGCGGCTTTGTATACTTCGTTTCAATCACTGGCATCACGGGCGAGCGAAATGAATTGCCGCCGCAATTGCTTGACAAAGTGGCTTGGCTGCGCGAACGCGTCGAGATTCCGATCTGCATTGGCTTTGGAATTAGCCGCCCCGAGCACGTGCGAGTTCTCGCGCCGGTAGCGGACGGTCTCATTGTCGGTTCCGCAATCGTTCGCCGGTTCGCAGAAATCGCCGATCCCGAACTTGCATTGGCTGGCGTGGAGCAGTTGGCGAAAGAATTGATCGCGGCTCTGCATCCCGACACGGTTGCGGTTTAAGCTGAGG
>JANPLP010000290.1:0-2871 GCA_031426595.1 Planctomycetia bacterium
TGCGAAGGGCGTGATTTGAGCGACATTAGCCACGCCCTTCGCAGAGCCTCAGAGCGTGCCACCCCAAAATTAAGCTGTAACACTGCACTAAGCATGGAGCGCTACGCATGGATCTTGTGGGCGAGCCCGTAGTTAGTCGAATACGCCGTGTAAGTACCAGAGGTTGGTTTGCATGTCGCGATAGATCCACCACCACGCACCGTGTTCCGTTTCCACTCGAAAGTAATCTCTGCGGACGCTTGGGCCTCGCCACCAACCACTTTCTAAACGCTCGGGTCCCCAATATTGAATCACGGAGTGCGGTTGCTGATTCGATTTGAATTGAGCTGGCAGGCCTGCGGGTGCGAGCGCGATCACTTCGATTGGCTGCGGAGGTGAAAGCAAACGTGTTGGGCGTCGCATGGGATCGTCCACGGTCGGTTCAGCTCGCTGGCGTGCCAACCGACTGCTCAGCTTCTTCACTGTGGCTTGTTCGGCACCATCGGGCCGACGGCCTGTCATCGGTTGCAGTGTGCAAGCATTTTCAGGTTGCGGTTCGCGTTCGACGCGCGCTCTCAAGACTTGCCGACGTCCCAAACGATTGCTGAGATTGTCGACTAATCTGGCCAGTTGATGGCGGTTCTCAATCGCATCTCCTTCGAACAAGTCGGTTTGGTGCCAAACAAGCGCCGCAGTCAGAGTTGCTTGAATCGCCAATCGCCACACGGCTGCTGTAGCTCGAGATCCGAGTTGCTGTTCGAGTTGTCCGACCAGTAAAGTTTGCAAGTGCTCGGCGTCCGCGGTGGGTCGAAACAAACTGAGTTGCATGATCATCGGCGCGGCGTCTACTTGATCTAGCCGACAGACGATCCGCATCGCCCCTTCACCGCGCGCAGCCATACGCCGCGCGAGCTCGCCGCTCAATCGTTTGACTACTTCCGCAAGCGTGGCGCGATGTTCGGTTGGGTATTCGAGCGTCTGCTCAATTTGCCATTCGGGAAGAGTATGCAGCGCGATCAGCGGTTCAGACTTGCGGCCCTGCGCTTGATCCCAGCGGTCGAGCAACGATTGACCCAAGCGGGTGGCCATGCCGTCGCGAGGCAGTTGCTGGAGTTGCCCGATGCATTGAATTCCCAATCGCTGGAGCATTTGAACCGTGTCGGGTACAAGTCGCAGGGCGGCGATCGGCAAGTGATCGATACCTGAATCGCGAGGATTGCAGCTTGCGATGAGGAACTGGGAAGCCGTTGTAGGTGCAGTTGTAGCTACAGCGCTGAGACGTTTGCGATGACCGTAATTGGCAAGTGCCCACGCTGCGCCCAGGCTGCTGGCGATGGCCATGCAACCGAAGTATCGTTGCTCGTCGAGCCACTTGGCAATGGAGGCCAGCATACACTCCTCACCGCCAAACAAACTGGCGAGCCCCGTGACATCTAACAGTAAGCATTCAGGTTGCGGAAGATGGCGACCTGCCCATGTTTTTTTGTCGAGTTGTTCGAGCCCTACGATAGGACTGAATTGCTGAGCTTGTTCAGCCAAGTTGCAGAGTTGATCGAGATCTTCGTGCGTGTCATGTTGACGAGTTTCAAGTTGTACCAGCATACTGGCTTCGCTGAGCGACATGTGCGGGCGCACCCCAGCGGCTCGCGCTGCCAAGTTAGCGGCGGCCACGATAAGACCGCGACGAGTATCGCGGGTTTGCAGGACAAGCGGTCGCTCAGCCAGCGACGGCTCGGCGGCTTGGAGTCGTTGCACTGGCCAATTGGGAAGCCAGATGCAAAGCACCCGTTGGTTCATATCGTTCGACCTCTCGTAGCGTGCCGTCCCTCGCGCTGACTTGCAGTCGCACCGCGCCTCCTGCCTTACCACCTCGCACTCGCACTAATTGCACCTGCAAACGGCGATCTTCCGGTTGAAGCTTGCCTGAGTCCGCGGCTAGACGCGGAGCCACGTTCTGCGTGGGGCTAGCATCGACAGAAGGGAGCGCACGCACCATCCACTGCACATCTGCCCAGCTCCGGCCACGCCGCGCCGAGGCCGGCCGCAACAGTAAAGCCAATCCGCCACCTTGTTCAGCCGCAAGTTGCATCCGTCGAGCGGCTCGATCATCGATACGCTCGACATCCGCCACCACAGCCGCCACGGCTGGCGTGCGCAGCGATTGATCTACAGCCCACAGTGCATCGACATCCGATTGCGGACGCACCAAAACGACTTTCTCAAGATCGATGCCCCAACTGGCCAATGCGGGCGGATAAATGTTGTGCTGAGTATCAATGATGACCACGAAGCCTTGCGTCGATCGCATCGCAGCCGCAGCCGCCGTGAAAGCCAACGTGCTGGCACCGCAACCTGGCATCGCACGCAAGTACTCAATCACGCTGCCCGGTGAATAACCGCCGTCGGGCAAAACGCGATCCAGCGCTGCGCACCCACAACTGATCGTCGGCTTGTGAGTCGCTTGCTTGCCAACCGTTTCCAACCCGCGGACCTCGCGCGACAAACACTCCATCACACTGAGCGCGTTCTCATTGCACACCTCGCTGGCCGCTCCGCCGTTCGGTGTGAGGTGCGGAATGAGGTTCGTCGCGATGTGCTGCGGAACCGCCTTGAGCGGACTCGCCGTACTTTGTTGCTGGCGCGCACGCAACTGAGCCGCTACGTGCGCGGGTAAACTAGCCGGCGCAGGAGTGCTCGTCTTTTGGCTAGCTTTAGGTTGTGTTTTAGATTGGGGTACAGCAGACATTAGGGTGCTCGTGAATCGTGTAACGACGCGTTGCAGTTCCAATTCTACCTGCCGCAATGCTAGCAATACAGCGGTTGGCTCAGGTCCCTTTGTCTCACTCCGCCCAGACACCTTCGGTCATTCGTGCGCAGAGAAAATCGCGATTT
>JANPLP010000291.1:0-28979 GCA_031426595.1 Planctomycetia bacterium
AGCCGGACGTCGGTGTTGACTTGGTCATTGCGGCTGCGCGCAGTGTGAAGTTTTCTTCCCGTATCTCCCAGGCGCTCGATGAGTGCCTGTTCAATGTGCATATGAATATCTTCAAGTTCAGGGCGAAAGATCATCTCGCCACGCTCAATGATAGCTTGAATGTCGAGCAGGTTTGTTTCGATCTGTTGCGCTTCCTCACTTGTCAGAAGCCCTTGTCGGCAAAGCATTTGAGCATGAGCGATCGATCCGCGGATGTCGTGCGCGTACAAGCGGTGATCAAAACTGATGCTCTCGCTGAAGGCTTCCAAGCGTTTATCCGTGGCTGCCTGGAAAACACCACTGCGCGAAGGTGTAGCGACCAAATTTCTTACTCCCGTGCGAATCGCTCCGAGCCCCACTTCCAGCGGCGGCTACCGAACTCAAAAACGCCTAAATTCACTCGCCGCCACGTCACAGGTGCTGATACTACGTCCCCATAGGAAGCCCGTCAATTCACTCCAGCTCCGGTTTGCTTAATAACTCGGCAGTGACCATTCCGCATTTTATCGGGAAAAAGCGAGTTCTCGTAACCAGCGGTAAAGCGATTGCCTTTGTTCGGGGCACAGGGAGGATACCCTGCGTCTTGCCGCATCGCCTGATACCAGAACGGTGACCCGGATTCGGTTCTATTAGACTTCGAACTTTCCATTAGACTAACGAGTGCTTTTGATGGAAGCTCGACTCTATTAGAAAGTTTTACAGCGTGGCACGCGTTCACTTAGCCCCAGTTCTCCAAGCGATCCGCGCCAGCATCCGGCCTCCCGGTAGCAAGAGCATTACAAATCGTGCAATCATTTGCGCTGCGCTGGCTGCGGGACGGAGCGAGTTGAGTGGCGTGCTGGATAGTGAAGACACGTCGGTCATGATCGCCGCTTGGCAACAACTCGGGCTCCAGTTGGTGCACGATAAAACGAAACAAACATTGACTGTTGAGGGGGGCGGCGGACGAACTCCTGTTCAAGAGGCAGATTTGTTTGTCGCCAACAGCGGCACCACGATTCGCTTTCTCACAGCCGCACTTGCTGCCTGTGAAGGAAAATTTCGATTGGATGGCGTGGCGAGGATGCGGGAGCGACCGATCCACGATCTGCTGCTGGGCCTCCGTCAACTGGGGGCAAAAGTGGCAAGTGACAACTCGGAACACCCAAATTGCCCGCCGGTTACCATCGAGGCGTGCGGTCTTGAAGGGGGAACAGCGACGGTGGCAGGCAATATCTCCAGCCAATTTCTGTCGGGCTTGATGATGGCCGCTCCCATGGCCAAGTCGGATGTTGTGCTGCAAGTAATGGGCGAACTGGTTTCCGTTCCCTATGTAAATATGACTGCGGAAGTAATGCGGGCTTTTGGAGCGGTTGTGCGAGGCGATGAACAGGGGCCGTTTACAATTTCAGCCGCACATAGGTATCGCGCAGCCGACTACGCCATTGAACCAGATGCTTCAGCGGCCAGCTATTTCTGGGCTGTAGGCGGGATCCTCGGCGGAGAAGCCACCGTCCAAGGGCTCAGTCGCAACAGTTTGCAAGGCGACGTGCGGTTTTGCGAGTGCTTGCAGCAGATGGGGTGCCGCGTCGAATATGGGGAAGATTCAATCACGGTTCGAGGTGGAAAGCTCCATGGTATCGATGTCGACATGGCCGATATCAGCGACACGGTGCAAACATTAGCTGCGGTGGCACTGTTTGCAACCGGTCCAACAACCGTTCGCGGCGTGGCTCATAACCGAGTCAAAGAGACCGATCGCATATCCGATCTCGCGCGCGAACTACGGAAGCTTGGAGCCTCGGTTGACGAATTCCACGATGGGATGACGATTCACCCACCGCAAGTGATTCACCCGGCAGAAATTGAGACTTATGGGGATCACCGGATGGCGATGAGCCTGGCATTGGTAGGACTGCGAACCAAGGGGATTACGATTTTGGATCCGCACTGCACGGCGAAAACTTACCCGAATTATTGGGAAGACTTGGCTTCATTCACTGGCTGTGAAATGAGGCGTTTCGACTGAAGCCACATAGGCCTTAGCGCGAGCGAGCAGTTGCTCGATTTTTTGGTCGCTGGCGGTGCGTTCAGGAACGCTACTAGCGACATGGACGGCTCCGCAGTGCTGGCACGCGACCCGCTTACCCAGCAACTCGACTCGGATTTCAAGTTTGCGTGAGCAAGTTGGGCATTCGCCCAAGAAATAAGCTCCTGACGCCACATTGTTCTCCTTCTAAATTGCGGTGCGAAGTCCGTTTTTGGAAATTCGCAGAACGCCTTTTCGCGAATCACTTATTTTGATCTTAGTGATTTAAGCTGCCTTTGTAAATGCGTTAAAGGCGGTTGGTCTGCTGTTGGGACCTTTTTCGCAAACTCGCATTGCTGGCGAAAGAGGGCTCGGCGGTTTCGCCGCAGCGGTTGGTACTACCCAACCCCGTCTCGCCTGTAGACACTGTTTGAAGCTGAAAGTTCAGAGAAACGCAGAATCGCACGGAGTCGCAAATGAAAATCGTCGTTGGTACAGATCGCCTCGCCATGGGACGTTACTCGGCATTGGAAGCGGCGGCGCACTTACGCCATTGTCTCGCCCACCAATCGGAATGCAATTTGGTGATTGCAACGGGTTCAAGCCAATTTGAGGTGCTCGATAACTTGGTTACCCAACCGGATATCGACTGGTCGCGGATCAATGGATTTCATCTGGACGAATACTTGGGCTTGCCAAGTTCACACTCAGCATCGTTTTGCGGATATCTCGCCAAGCGATTCGTTGACCGTCTGCCGCTCAAGTCGTTCTATTTTCTCGATGGCACCAAAGTTCCGGAACTGCTTCGTTCGCAGGCCTCTGAACAGCTTGCCGGCCGCACAATCGACTTACTCCTGTGCGGGATCGGCGAGAATGGTCATTTGGCATTTAATGATCCACCAGCCGACTTTGCGACGCAGGAACCTTACTTGATCGTAGAACTGGATGAAGCCTGCCGTAAACAACAGGTAGGTGAAGGTTGGTTCGACTCTCTCGAGCAAGTTCCAACTCAAGCGATCAGCATGTCAATCTCGCAAATCCTTAAAGCCAAGAAAATATTGTGCAGTGTTCCGGACCACCGTAAGGCGGAAGCGGTACGAAATACTGTTGAGGGGGACGTAACACCGGACGTTCCGGCATCGGCGCTCAAGCAACACGGCGACGTGACTTTGGTTCTCGATTCCGCCAGTTCAACGTTGCTCAGCCCAGCGGTGCTATCTACCAGCGACTGCGTGGGTCATTGATCGCAGGTTGCTGCTTGGAGACTATTCGATACGCAAATTTATTTCGTGCAACGCGGTAACGCTTTCAAGAGCGTCATAAAGTAGTTGCAGTTTAGATCGGAAATCATCGTGACTGCGCAACTCGCTGGCGGCTATGTTGATCTTCAAGTCAACGGATACCAGGGCATCGACTTCAATCAACCGCACCGCAGCGTGGCTGAGCTGCGGATGGCGGCAGAGGCGATGCGCAATGACGGCGTTCAGCAGGCGCTCCCGACGATAATTACCGGCAGTATCGCTGCCATGAGCGACTGTATTAAGGCATTGCGAACGGCGATTGAAAACGACCCTGTCTGTCGCGATGTCTATACCGGCATCCATCTCGAAGGGCCGTTTCTGTCGCGCAAACCCGGCTTCATCGGCGCTCATCCTCCGCAACATGCGCTTGATTCGGATCAAGACGCACTTGCTGAACTGATCCACTGCGGCGGTGGCCTAGTGCGGCTCGTTACACTTGCACCCGAAGTGGACACCAACGGATCTTTGACTCGCTATCTAGTCGAACGCGGCGTGACCGTTTCTGCTGGTCATACCGACGCATCGCTCGACGATCTCGATCGCTGTATCGATGCGGGCTTGAAACTGTTTACGCATCTTTGCAACGCGTGCCCACCGGAATTGCATCGCCATGAAAACATAATCTATCGTGCCTTGCGGCGCAGCGAACATCTGCATTACACCTTGATCGCAGACGGATTTCATGTCCCGCAGCTGCTCTTCGAAAACCTTCTCAACTGGGTTCCCATCAATCGACTAGCGGTGGTTTCCGATGCGATCAGCGCTGCAGGATTGGGGCCGGGTACATACCGATTGGCGGGTCGCGAAGTGGCTATCGGACCGGACAAAGTCGCCCGCGATCCTTCAGGTAAGCACTTTGTCGGATCGGCGTGCTCGATGCGGGACGCCGATCGATGGCTGACTGATGCGCTCGGACTGAACACGGATTTGCGGCAGCAGTTGCTTTGCGATAATCCGTTGCGTTGGTTGCAAGGTACGTACAATTGCCCAACCGAAAAAGGTTCCGCTCCTCACCAGCGAGGCTGAAAAACCCATGCAATCGGCTCGACTCCAGAGAGTCAGAACCCTTTCCGGAACGGCTCAAAGCATGATTAATCTCCGTCGTTTGTTTTGATTTAGCTCGGTTAAGGTTTTGCTTTAAGGAAACGCAATGCGCCAAAAGGGTTCAGTTGTTATCGTTGGCGGCGGGATCATCGGAGTCAATTGTGCCTGGTACCTATCGAAGGCCGGTTGGCAGGTCACGGTAGTGGATCGCAAGACCATCGGCGGAGCGTGTTCGTTCGGCAACTGCGGATTGGTCTGCCCAAGTCACGTGTTACCACTAACCGAACCGGGCGCATTTAAAGCTGCTGTGAAAGCGATGCTGTCGTCGGGCAGCCCGTTTCGTATCCAACCAAGACTGGACCCGTCGCTGTGGAGCTGGATGTGGCAGTTCTCCCGTCGTTGCAATCACAAATCGATGATTACGGCCGCGCATGCAATCCAAGCGCTGCTAGTTTCATCGATGCGCGAGTACGAGCAGTTGGTGCATGAAGACAAAATTGAATGCGAGTGGCAAGCCAAAGGGCTTATGTTCGCTTATCAAACGCCTCGCGCACTCGAGGACTACGCCAAGACCGATAAATTGCTGGCAGAGTTATTCAACGAACCAGCCAAACGTTTGACTGCTGCGGAAGCGGTGGCAATTGAGCCGGCCCTAAGGCCCGATATCGCCGGAGCTTGGCTTTATGAACACGACGCTCACTTGCGTCCCGACCGCTTAGTGCATTCGATGCGTGTTCGTTTGGAAGAAGCAGGTGTTCAATTCAAGGAAAACTGCGAGCTCGTTCGGTTCATCGGCACCCAGCACACGGCCAACACGGTTGAGACGACTCAAGGGAATTTAACCGCCGACGTGTTTGTTGTCGCCAGCGGTGCTTGGACTCCGATGTTGCACGAGCACTTGGGTTGCACTGTACCTATCCAACCTGGAAAAGGTTATTCCATTACGATGCCTCGGCCAAAAATCTGTCCGCAGATTCCTATGATTTTCCCCGAGCATCGGGTCGCAGTGACTCCTATGAATTCCGGTTATCGCTTAGGTTCAATCATGGAGTTTGCGGGCTATGATGAGTCGATCAAGCCCGAGCGATTGCAGTTGTTGCGGAGCGGTGCAGAGCATTATCTCCACAATCCGTACTGCGACCCTGAGCTGGAGACATGGTTCGGTTGGCGACCGATGACTTACGATAGCTTGCCCGTTATTGATACAAGTCCCAAGTGGGGCAATATCTGGATCGCTGCTGGTCACAATATGCTTGGACTAAGCATGGCACCGGTTACCGGCCGGCTGATCAAAGAACTGATCGGGGGCGAACAACCTCATCTGGATGTCGCCCCGTACAGCGTGAAACGTTTTGGTTAAGCGCGGCTGATCGCTTGCTAACGATTGATTGGCGCGACCGGGTTGCCCGCGACATTCGGTGGCAGCGGGGGATAAGGAACCGCTTGCAATTGCATTGGCTGCGAGGCCTGAGTCGGTGCTGCCTGGAAGTCAATACCTGGGCTTACACCAACCAATCCTCGAGCATTGCCCGGCGCAAAATTTTGTTGCAAAGCTGTAGCCCCATTAGCTGGATTGTTTCGCGCGGGCTGAGCAACGATAGGTCCTTCAATAAGCCCCGGCTGCACAACACCCACTTGCAAAGCACCCACTTGCACGGGCGCTGCTTGCACTAAAGCCGGCTCAGCGGGTCCGTAAACATACTGAGCATCCGAAGGTACTTGATTGCTTGGCGAGAACTCAGTGGGCACGCTAGCCATGTTTTGCATTTGACTTGACATGACCTGCTCTTCTTCATTCAATCCATAATTCAGGATCGCAGGGCCAAGTTGGCCACCTACGGTGTCGGCGCGAATTGGACCTGGATCGATCCACAAACCTTCCGAATCGATTTCCATCGTCTCCAAGTCGAGATCCAGGTTGCGTCGCAGTGCTTCGTAGTTCACCCACACACCGATCAACAAGTTCTGGGAGGACAGCAAGTCACCCAGCGCTGACACCGTATCACGAGCCGCTGTTGGACCGGAGGCTTGACCGAGTGTTTCGTTGATCTGACGGATATCTTCGTTGATGCTCACTTGCTGCGCTGCGTTGCGAACAGCATAACGTTGAAGTTCAAATGACAACTGATTCTGGCGAATGCTGCGCAAAGTCGTTCTTAAACCTTGCCACACGGCATCTTCAAATTGATAGTAGCTCCGCTTGGCCTGCTGATATTCGATCAAGGCTTGACGATAGCGGTTGCGCTCTTGCAAGCGAGTGATCGGAGCATCCCAGGCGAGTCCCATCCGCAAACGACCCGTCGCACTGCGCAACGCCAGCGGATTGTCGCCGATGTTCTGTACATCTCCGCTAAACGTCATATCCAAGAAGCTCTCCAAGTCATCTGCGACAACTTCGATCACGCGCCAACGATTTACCAGCGACGCACGGCTGTTCAGCCAATCCCGTCGATTGACTCGAGCGATCTCTAGAGCCTCGCGAGGTTCCAGATCGACCTCGGGCAATAAAGCAGACTCCGTGCGCGCTCGAGCCTGAATCAGTTGCAACGCGAGGACGTCCTCACCGATAGATGCAACCAAATCCTGTGTCTTGATCACCGCGTTTTCACTCACCGTTTCGAAACGAGTCTGGTCAGACGGTTCCTTACTGATAAGCTCGGCAACCGCTTCAATGTCCGCGTCAAGTTTCTCAGTTCGAACCAGATAATCTTGGAATCTTTTTTCTAATCGAGTGAGTTCAACGGTCAACTGCTCTGGTAAGTTTTCGAGCCCCTTGCTGTCGAGAACCCTCGCATCAAAGTCGCGCAGCGGTAGGATACTGCACACCATGTCGCGTTCGGTTTCGACGATGCTCGCCAAGCGAGTCATCTGACGCTTGCGAGACGGAATCGCCGCTTTCAATCGTTCGATGTCTGCTCGCACGACGGCGAAGTCTTCTTTCAGAACTTGGTTTTGTATCGACGTCAGCGGTGCGATCGTCGTTCGCAGCTCACCCAACTGAGTTTGCAGCGATTCACTGCTCTTCAGGGCGCGGAACTGATTCTGGGTTGCTGGATCGCGTTCCACCGTGCTCAACTCAAGGATACGGGTGTTCGTGTTCCCGAAGTCAACGCGCACCGCGTTCAATTCGTCGCGGCGGATTCGTAGTTCCTGTGAAATCAGATTGAACTGATCTAACAATGGGTCGCGTATCTCGACACACAGGTAAGCGGGCAAACCAAGCAGTCGCTTGAAGGTGTCCAGTTGCGTCTCGTATGTCACGTTGGCTTGCAACAGGTTCGTCTGGATAGAAAACAGAGCTTGCTGTTGCTGAGCGACTTGCAATTGCTGTTGCGGGATCACGGTCTGCGTTTCAGGAATCTTCAGCAACTGTTCGCGATAGTTGTCTTCCAGTCGCATCAAGTTGTCTTGCTGACGCAAGATGTTTTCCCGAGTATTGATGATCGTTAATTGCTGCTGCAGCAGACCAAAGTAACCGCCAGCGCCGGGCGTTCCTGTATCAGCGAAACCTTGATTGCCGCCGCCACCCGCGTTAACGTTACCGAAACCGCCACCCAGACCAGTGAAGCCTTCAAGCCCTGCACCACCGAACAGACCACCCTGCCGAGTTGGTCCTTGGACCGCTTGTCGACCAGTCACGACTTGCATGTAGAAACCGCGACGATATCGCTCGAAGGCGCGTACGTTGGCAAGCAGCGTTCGCTCGGCGAGCGTCAGCCGTTCGAGCACTACGTCGCGACCACCTTGGCGCAAGAGTGGCTGGAGAATGGAAAAATCGAGCACCGTGTTGGCTGCGTTGGTGTCCGGACCGGACAGTTGCCAAGTGAATGAGTTCGCCAATCCAACGACTACGTCGGTCCCGCTTGCAAAGCGTTTTTGCATCGACAGCGGACGTCGTCCGCGGCTGAACGGCCCCGTCGAGACGTCGGAGCGGCTGTTGTTCGCAGCGGTTCTACGAGGTCCGTCGGCCGTGTACTGCCCCTGCCAACCACCGAAGAACTGCGAATCGAACAAAAACCGTTCACTACTTACGTCGAGCGCTGAGAGATAAAGAGTTTCTTGAGCTTGTTGATACGCGGGCGAGTGCAGCAACGCTTGTCGCACTGCGTCATTCACGTCGAGCACCGATACGCCGCGTTCGTCCAGCGGCAAGTAGGCCCACCACTGCGGATTCTCAGCGGTGTTGGTGCGACCGTTCGCTTCCCACAGCGGGTAGCCTTTCTTGCGATCGACCAACCGCATGTAACCATTGGCGACTGGATCATCTTCAGGCATCGGCGGACGGTCGGGATTGAACGGATCAAACATACGACTCGTCGGATCCACTTCGATTCGATACGGCGCCGTTTGCTCGCAAGCGTCGGCAACTTTCTCATCGATCAGGTAGTACGCTTCGCGATTCGTTTTGTAACGGTACTTGGCGCGTGTGCATGCGCTGGCCCCCAGCACTGCACAGCCCATAATGGACCACGCCAGTGTTCCACGAAGAGCACTTCGCAGCTTAACGCGCAAAGACTGCCGACTGGGTGTGCTTTGGTCTCGATTTTGGATGTCGATACTTCGCATGAACGAATTCCTAGGTGGATCGGCGGGTCGGCATTATGCAAAAATGGGTCTTGAGCGTTCTGCAAACGACGCATCACGGGCTATGTTCAATGTTCGGAATGTACGGCTTATGCACTTCACGATGCTTATCGGAACCGTGTCATCTATCCGAGCTGTTCCTTCTTGCCCAGTTTTTCTATCTGATGCGAAGATCCGGCTTAGTCGCACAACGACCGCAAACACCCTTCCCCAGAGGGGTTTGCTGAGGAAGTCGGTCAAAAGATTTGAAAACGGTTCATTTTTTATGGCAAGCTAAGTAAGATGGAGGTTCATCCGTCTGGGCAAGAATCGGCGACTTAACAAGCCGCACTTGCGCGGGCGTTCCAGCTTTTCTAAAACCCCTTGTTCTGGGACATAAATTCGCCATGACTCTGGGTGGGATTATTATCTTATTGGTCTTGGTCGCTTCGCTTATCACCTTCATTTACTTGTTGGTGCTTACGGCTCGCGGCTGGGGTGTGCTACACACACTTTTGCTCAGCTTTCTTTTTATTGAATGCTGGGTCTTTATGGTCTTCAGTGCAGGTGTGCTTTACCGTCGTGGTGGATGGTTGGAGCAAGCTTCTGTACTGGAGGGCAAAGCGATTAAAGCTGAGGCTGAAACAGAAAAACTTACCTGGGGAAATTTCGAGTACGGTGCCGACCTGCCTAATGCAATCGTTCCCGTGCAAGGAGAACTTCGGCGTTTGACAGCAGATCGTGGACGAGTTTGGCGACGACTTGAACTGAGGTCTTCGGACGCTGGCGTTTACAAACTAGAAATGACCGTCGCCGCACCTCCGGCTGGAGACCTGGGCGCCGATCCTGCGGTTCCCGCAGCAGCAGCTCCTGCCGCAGACGCCGCTCAGAGTTTGCCGGCCAACCTGGTCGTTTATGGCTTCGCAGAAGAATTGAATCCCGAGAACCAACCGCTCCCCACATTTTACTTGGGTGAGTTCACCGTCACTGCCAGCCAAGCTGGACAAGTGACATTGTCTCCCACATTGCCACTCGAACCCGCCCAGCTCGATTACATCAAGACGGGTGGCGCAGGAACGTGGGCTCTATACGAGTTACTACCGCTGGACAGTCACGTGGCCTTTGCCGCCGCTGGGTCGAGCCCTAACGACGACGCAATTTATGGACGTATGGACGAAGAGATGCTCACCGCACTTCTGCAAGGCATTCCTGAGGAAAGCCGCGCCACAGTTTTGCAAAACTACTTGCGTGATGGCACGCGTGGAAACGATTCCGACCCAGTGCCAACGCGTTGGGTGCGAGTCAAGTTGCTGAAAGAATACTCCACGGACGTCGACAGCGAACAAGATGCGATTGCGACTGAGTTGGGATTTTTCGACAAGAGCGGCCGAAGCATCGACGTGCGGCTCAAACGAGGCGATGAAGGTAGCGTAAAGCTTTCACCCGACTTGAACAAGCGCATTGTGCTCAAGAGCGAAGAAGCAGATAAATTGATCGCTGACGGCACTGCGGAACTGATCGTGCCAGTCTTCGTACGACCTTTGATCGACTATCAAGAAGCCTTCAATCGCAGCTACGTACGCCGTCACGAAATTCGTGAACGCATCGCTCTCTACCAGCGTGAAACCGCAGAACTGACCAAAGCCAATCAAGCCGGTCAAGAAATGATCAGTTTCCGCCAAGTCGAGAATCAGCAACTCGCTTCCGACCTCGGCAATGTCAAGAAGGAAATTGAAGTTCTGAAGAAAGAGTCTGAACTTAGCGAACAACAACTGGTTGCCACCAAGGCAAAGATCAGCGAAATGTATCGCGAAATTCAATCGCGAGTTGCTCAGTAAAACTGAGCAACGCAGTGGCTGCAACGCAGCTAGACAAAGAGAGCGCGTCGGCTCACCAAGTCGATGGCAATCGCGATTCACTCGCTTGCGCTTCGAGCTTGTATTGCGCAGTCGCTTGCGGTTCGAGCTTGTACAGTGCGGCGATTGGATCTAAACGGTCGCCTCTATTTCATTTTGGATTTGGATCCGAACGCTTTAACGTCGGCCCAATGCTCCAGACGTTAGGCGTTCGGACGCGTGGGCGGACTTCGCCGCTGGCGATGATGATGCGATCCTTCCAGTGCACGGCGGTAGTCGTAACGTGATTCTGCGGCAAGTTCCCCGCGGCAGCCCAAATGTTTGTCTTGGCGTTAAAACCAAAGGCATCTTTGTGAAATCCTGGATGCTCGTCTTTGAGCTGCTCCGTTTTTGTGAACAGCGAACCATCGTCCCCACCTAACACTAAGATGTGATGATCGCCAAAACCAATGCCCGTCCCAGCCGAGATATTGCGAGGCGCATCCGCACGACGCAACCACAACTGCGTCCGAGGATTAAACTCCCAGACGTCGTTTAAAAAATGCGTTTCACCATCAGCTTGATAACGACCACCGATGATGTAGACGCAATCTTGATCGCCATTGTGCTGATGAGCGGTAATGTTGAAAGCGCGCGGCTGCGCGGGTAATGCCGGCAGCACGCGCCAAACAAACTGCGCGGGGTCTGCCTGCAAAGACAAATCGAGCGACCAGAGCTGATTCATCGCGGAACCGAGTTCCAAGCCGCTCTGTCCACCCGCGACATAAACAACCTCTCCGATCGCGGTAGCTTGACCATAAGCCAACGGAAGCGGCAGGCTGGGAAGGTCCACTTGAACAACTTGTCGCTTCACTGAATCCCATTGCAACAGAAACACGCTCTGGAACAATTGTTTTGGATTGTTGCCACCGATACAAACAACACCGCGCGAAGTGGACGCCGTGGCTCCGTACCCGAGAGCTCGACGCAACTTTCCTCCGACTGACCATTGCCAGCCTTTCGCGGTTTCCGTCAGCACCCAGATCTGATCGTTCCAACTCTTCTGCGATTGCCAAACTGTAAGCGTATTTTTTGCGCCGCCAGCCAGGATCAGCACGCGGTTGTGAACTCCGACGAACGGACCAGCCACTCCGAGCGGCTCTGGCAGATCCGGAAGCCGCTGCCAATTGAGTTTCACTTCGCCGGAATCCACTTGAGCGCCATCTTTTGCCGATATGTCTCCGATTTGCGCCGCACACGAGCCTAAATCGAAAGTGGCTGCAGTGAAAAGCAAGAGCACCAATCGCAGCGGGGGTGTCGAGAGCTTCATGTATTTGCGGCCTGAAAGGAATAACCACTTCAGCGAACTTGGGTAGCGCGAGCCTGCTTTCGTTTCCGCCCTTTTGGTGCTTGCAGTTTAAGAGCAGTCCGCGTTTTGGAAGATTTCAACTATAGTGTAAAGTCCTGCCGTGCGTTGGGCTTGCTCCTCGCCAACCTTCCCACCTAAAAATTGATATTGAATGGCTTTGAACAACGTGTCCCGCTTTTTCGTTTCTGCCTCGGCAGCATCGACCGCTGGTCTGACTCCGGTACTGGCCGCGTTGCTAGTCGCTAGCACGTGCGTCCTCACCGCACTGGTCGCTCAGCCCGCTTACGGTCAGCAGGCTGACGTCGCGAAACTGGTCCATCCCGAAGTTGCACAGCGTCTGAGCCTCGATGATGCTCAGCGAGCCTCGCTACAACAACTATTGCAGGCTCGCGCCGAAGCGATCGCCAAATCACCTGATGCGGCGGCTAAGGCCAAAGCGGCAAGTGATTCGGAAGCTCAGATTCTTGCGCTCTTGACCGACGAACAGCGAGCCAAGTTTCTGCAAGCTCCAGCGCAAATGAAGCTAATGTTTCAGTTCCGCGAAATGAAGTGGGACGATGTTCTAAACTGGTTCGCGGGCCAGCAAGATTTGACGTTGGTCATGGACCGCACGCCGCCGGGCACATTCACCTACAGTGACAGCCGCACGTATTCGCCGAGCGAAGGAATCGATCTGCTTAACAGTGTCCTAATGACCCGCAACTTTGCCCTAGTACGTCGCGAAAAGATGCTGGTTGTGATGGAGTTAAGCGATTCGATTCCGATTGAGTTACTACCGCGGGTAACTCTTGAGCAGCTTTCGGAGCGTGGACGTTTCGAACTGGTCAGCGTCATGTTTCCGCTCGCAGGCCGACCCATGGATGCGGTGCTCCAAGAAGTGAAGCCTTACCTGAGCAGTTATGGGCGCGCGGTTCCCCTGGCACAGAGTCGACAATTGCTCGTGATTGAGACCGCGGGCAAGATGCAGACGATCAACGAGCTGATCGCTTCTGTACCACTCCCAAAACAACCACCTACACCCGAGAAACCAGTCCCGCCGCCTCAGCCCGTGTTTGCGGCGTATCCTCTCGGAAAGCTCGACGCTGCGCAAGCTCTCGAAACCGTTCGCAAGCTTGTGCCCAGCGAGCAAATCACAGTGAACAGCAAGACCGGAGTGCTCACCGCGTTCGTTATTCCGGCGCAGCAGACCGCTATTAAATCAGCCATCGACCAGATGATTGCCAGCGCTGCGGAACTCCCGACTGCGCAGCCTGTGGCTTATCAATTCACCGGTATCACCGCCGCAGAGCTGACAAAACAGGTCGCCACGCTGGCTCCCAACGCGATCCTCACCGCTACCGCCGACCGCTTATTGGTGGTCGCATCGCCAGAAGATCAGCAACTCATTCAATCCAGTTTAGCAGCGATCAATATTGTGCCTGTCATCAGCGATAGGTCGATGCGAGTGTTTGATGTGGAACCCACCAGTGCTACATTGATCGAAGCGGCTTTGAAGTCCTTTTTGCCCCAAAGCCAGGTGGCTGCCAATGCAAAAGGTGGGCTGATTGTTCGAGGTTCGGAAGCGGATCTCAAAGTTGCGAATGAGATTATCGAGGTCTGGAGGCGATTTCGATCACCCAACCAAATGCGGTTACGCGCGTTCGCATTGGATCGGGTTGCGAACGCCGCCTGGTTGGCAACCGCTCAAAAGATCATCCCCTCCGCCAACGCATGGCTGGGCGACGATGGTCGACAGCTAATGTTGCTCGCCAATGAGAATGACATCGCGGCGATAGAAGCGATGCTTCCGCAGTTGCTCAGTATCTTGCCGCCCCCCGATGATCGCAAACTGCAAATCTACACGCTGACTAAGAATCAGCTCGCTCGGAGAAGCATGCTTGCGGAACTTCCTAAAACGCTGTCTACGATTAAGTTAGTCGATGGCACTAACAAGTCAGAATTACTGGTGTGGGCAAACTCAGAACAGCACACAGAATTCACAAGGTTGCTTGAAGGCCTCGATGTTCCAGCACCGCCGCCAGCGTTGGTAAATCCCAAAACATACCCGCTCCAGATTCAAGAGTTCGCGCTCGCTGCACAGATTCTGACTGCTGAGTTTCCCGAAGCCAAAATCACCGCCAGTAGCGATGGCAAGTCGGTGACGGTCATCGCCGATGATGCGTCGCAGCCAACCATCGCGGCGCGCATCTCGACGTTCAATGAACAATTGACCAAGCGAGCGGAATTGAAACTCGAAAACTATTCGGTGCGAGGCATGACCGCCGCAGCTTTGCAAACCGCTTTGACGCCACTACTAACAACTGCCCGCGTGAATGTCGATGTCGAGCGAAATCGGTTGCTGGTCACCGCCGATGAGACTACGCACGCTGAAATCGCAAAACTCATCACTGCATTAAATGAAGAGGCCGGTGTCGACCAACAAAAAGTGATCGTCGCTTATCCATTGCAACACGCAACGGCAACGCAACTGAAGCTGGTTCTTGACCAATTGATCACTGGCGCAACGGTGCTTGCTGATGACAAATTGCGGCAAATTGTCGTTACCGGCACGCTAGCTCAGCAAGCCACCGTGAAAGCAACTCTTGAACAAGTTGACCGCGCGTCGGCGAGTCGGGCGCAGGTCAATATCAGGACCTTTGAGACAAAAAAACTGCAGGCCACGATATTACTGCCGACACTGCAAAAGCTCTGGCCTAGCATGGAATTGTCCGCGGACACTACTGCCAACCGTATCATCGCCTCGGGCGCGGACAGCGACCTAGAGCAACTTGGCCAAGCGATAGAACAATTGATTGCATCGCCGGATGGCAAACCGCAGGTTGTAAAGACCTACCCAGTTCCCGCAGGGGAGATGTCGACACTCGCGACAATTCTCGGGCAAATTGCTCCTCAGGCGATCATCAGCAGCGATCTCGTCTCGCGGACCGTCACAGTTTGGGCATCCGATGACCAACAACTCAGAGTTCAACAAGCGCTGGAGCAAATCAGCAGCACTGCGGCAAATGCCAAGGTCCCAGCGACTTATATGGTCAAACCTACACAAGTACTTGCCGTGCAGACTTCCTTACAAGCGTTGTTTCCGGCGATCGGCATTTCATCCATTCCCACCACCGGTCAAATGATTGTGGTCGCGTCCGCCGAACAGCAGAAACGTATCGCTGAAGTGATCGAGCTGCTGGCAACAGGGCCCAACGCGGCTGAACGTACCGTCAAGGTTTTTACCGTCGATCCAAGCCGGCTGGATATCACAGATTTAATCAACGCTTTGCAAGCTACTATTTCGTCGCAGATTCGTCTTGAGCCGAACATCAAAAACAGTACTCTGCTAGTCATTGGAACGGCTGATGAGTTGGCTCAGGTCTCAGACAAGATCGAGCAGCTTAAAGAACAAATGCCTGCGCCCGACGTGACAACGTCACAAGTTTACCAGTTGCAGCATGCCAGTACGACCACAGCGATAACTATCCTCACCACCCTTGTTCCTCAAGCGACTCTAGGCCGCGACGTGACGACTCGAACGATCGCAGCCACAGCAAAGGCTAGCGAGCACCGCAAGATCGCCGAGTTCCTAAAGAGCTACGATCTGCCTCGGGTACCAGCCACTTATAATGTTAAGCCAACACAAGCAGCTCGCGTCCAGGCTTCTTTACAAGCGCTCTTCCCGTTTCTCGACGTGACCGCCGACTCGGTCTCCGGGCAGGTCATCGTGATCACCTCAGCGGAACAGCAGAAGCGTATCGCCGAAGTGGTCAATCTGATGTCCAACGGCCCCAACGCAGCCGAAAACACAGTCAAGGTTTTCCAAGTTGATCCCGAACGCATGCAACTTGCTAGCCTGCTGGCGACCCTTCAAGCAACTCTTCCAGCCCAAATTCGGCTCGAGTCCAATCCGCTGAACAGTACGCTACTAGCGATTGGAAAACCGGAGGAACTCGCGCTGGTTGAATCTAAGATCGAGCTACTACAGCAACAAATGCCTGCTCCGGAGAAAAGAACTTCGGTTGTCTATCCACTTCAGCACGGAAATTCAGTCTCTGCACTCACCATTCTTCAATCGCTGGTCCCTAAAGCGGTGCTTGCACAGGACATTGCGACTCGCACAATTGCTGCCACTGCCAGCGAACGCGAGCACATTAGAATCGCTGAGTTCATGAAGGCCTTCGATGTTCCGAAAAAATCGAACATGGAAACGCACGTCTACCGACTCAAACGAGGCAGCGCGCGAGGCTTGCAAGTGGTGCTCGATGAGCTCATGCCAGAAGCGACTATTTACGGATCTCGTGAAGAGCGCGTCCTAATCGCTACAGCCACGCAAGAACAGCATGTTCGAATCAAAGCCATCGTTGGAGATTTCGATACCGAAGATGAACAAACAGAGACTCGCGTCTTTGCCATTGGCAACGGAAACGCGGCGTCCTTACGGCAAGCCGTTCAGGAGATGTCGGCGGAAGCTCGAGTTACGTCTGACAATGCTTCGAACACTGTTATTGTTTCAGCGAGCACCGCAGAGATGGAACGCATTGCAGCAGTGCTTGAACAAGTAGAAGCGGGTAGGACAACGCCGCGCGAAACTCGATTCTTAGCGGTTAACAATTCTGAACCGCTTCCCTTAGCGCGTGCATTAGAAGAGAGTTTTCCGAAAGCCAAGTTTTCAGCCGACTCGGTGAGCGGCGGTGTTTTTGCGACAGCCACGGAAGAAGATCACATAGCCATTGCTAAAGTGGTCGATGGCCTCAATGCCCAACCGACTCGTCTCCCATCACTCAAAGCGTTTGTCCTTAAGCATGCGAATCCCGAAGTAATCGCTGCTTCACTGGAGAGCGCTTTCGGACGACGCTCGACAGCGGGTGTCAGCTACAGTCGCGATTCGAACAGTGTTTTTGTAGTGGGCAGTAATCAAGAACTGCAGGTCGCGACGCAACTGGTAGAACAATTGGATGTGACGAAGACCTCTACTGACTCTCGCAAAATGCGATTATTTTCGCTCAGCGGCGTCGATGGTAAATCGATTGCAAACTCGATTGAAAGCCTATTTGAAGACTCAGCAGCCAAAGTGGATGTGAGTTACGACTTATTAAATGAACAATTGTACGTGACGGGTGACCAAGATCAGTTGGCGATGGTAGAAGAAGCTCTAAAGCAGCTCGCCCCTCCCAAACGCGAACTTGAAATCATCCAGCTCGATGTGACCGATCCCTATTCGTTCAAAATCGCCGCCGAGGCGCTGTTCGATGACGAACCGCTCAACAGCGCCCCGCAGATAACCGTCGATAGCGGCCTGCAACGAGTCCTGGTCCGAGCCACTCGAGAGCAACTGGATAGTATTCATCGCCTGATGAAGCAGATGGGTGAAACCGCCACGACTAACTCAAGCGTATCGTCTGGTCGACTCCGATTTGTGCCTGTTCACCGCAATTCAGAACGTTTACTAGAGGAGATCCGTCGACTGTGGCCCAGCATACGCAGCAATCCACTGCAGATTATCGAACCCGCTGGCAGCCATCCAAAACAACCACCTGCACCAGAGCTTCCGCCACTCGGGGCGGCACAAGTTCCCAGTTCAAATGTACGGCTCGCCAGCACTCATGCTCAAGAACCTGAAAAACCGCAACCGAAAACACAAACCGACGCAGCAATAAACCCTGCGCAACGGGAAGGTATGGGACAAGCCGGAACGTCGCCGATCGTGGTCGTTACGGGTGACGATCAGTGGACGATTGCGTCGGACGATACCGCTGCATTGGATCAATTTAGCCGCCTGCTGGAATCGATGCTCAGTCCGGCTGCCACTCCGTTCGCAACAACGGGGAACTTTTCGGTGTATCTGCTGCGTCATGCGGGGGCAGATCAAGTGCAGCAGTTGCTTGAGGAACTCTTCAAACCCGCTGATCGCTCAACGCGTACTGCCACTGCCGACCTGTTCCAACGTGTAAAGATTGTGGCTGACGCGCGCATCAACGGCTTGATCGTCAGCGGAAATCGAGCGGACCGGAAAGTGGTCGAAGAACTGCTGGGCGTGATCGACTCCGAAGATTTGCTCGACACACTTCAGCAAGTCACGCCGACCACTGTGCAGCTACGAAGCGCCAGCGCGCAGAGCGTCGCGGATATCATCGAAGATGTCTACAAATCGCAAATGTCCGCGGGAGCCGGGCGACGCCCAGTTCAAATCCCCGAAGGGGTCACCACCTCAGTTGCCATCGTCCTACAACAACTTAACGCGCAAGCCTCTAGTCCACTGCTGACAGTGGCCGTAGATGAAACGACCAACTCCATCGTCCTGCGAGCTCCGGTTGACCTTACGACCGAGATCAAAGCATTCATTGAGAAGCTGGATAAGCAGTCTATCGATGCGCCGGGCCGACGAGTCCAATTGCTGCGATTGGAGTCGACCAATACAAAGAGTCTAGAGAAAGCACTCAAGCTGCTGATGACGAAATAAGGCCAAGAGTAACATGTCGCAAAAGATCGGTAGAACACAGTATGGAACACCCTCGGGCTTCGTAAATGCGACGATCCCGCACAAAACCCCCTCTTAAGAAGAAAGGGACACGCCGACTCAGCCATCAAAGTCTCACACTTCGCTTCAAATTAACTGCAGTTCCAGGTATACTTCCCCAGAACCGCCGCCCAATTAACTGAACAAATGCAGGGCACCTTTGCTTGGCGCAGGTTACCCCACCCCAATCCCACCTCAGCGACTGAAACGCCCTGTGAGCTCGCAGCTCACGGAGACACCCCAAGTCAGGCGATTCACCGCAACACCAGATGTTTCTGGTCCCACCTAAAAAATCGCGGAGCGAGTGAATTAGTTTTCCAACAGAAAAGTGTGCATCGCAGTCGCTCTGGCTGCGCCCACATGATGCGGAGCGTCGTGTGCCACTTAATTCACTCACCTTGATTTCATGTTCCTACGCATTCAAGGATAGAAGTAAATGATTTCGAACTCGAAGACACTCGAGCCCACGCTCGATGCGGCTCAGTTGCGTCTGTTGGCAGACCGCTTGTGCGTCGGCGACTCGATTGAAGAATTGGCCGAGCAATGGTCATTCAACAACGCTCAGGAATTGTTGGCCACCAGCGCACGTTCAATGCGGCTCGATTGGTTGGAATCGGACGATTGCGATGTGACTGTCGACACGCTTGAGGGATTCCCTGCGAAGTTGATTCATCGGCACGCGGTTTTCCCGATTGAGCGTGGCGATGGTTGGCTGCGGTTAGCAGTCAGTAACCCCTTCGATTTTGCAGCGATCGATTCGGTGGCGTCCGCGCTCGAAGTCGAAGTGCGTCCGGTGGTTGCCTCTCCTGAAACAGTGCAACGGCTGATCAAACGCTATCTCGGTGTCGGGTCGGAGACAATTGACGGCTTGATTGCCTTGCAACGGCAGTCAGGTGATATCGAGATGCTCGAAGGGATCGACCCGGACAGCTTGGAAGACGCCGAGGAAGCGCAACAGGCCTCAGTGGTACGATTAGTCAACGAGATCATCAGTGAAGCGATCGAGGCGAGGGCGAGCGATATTCACATCGAGTCGCAAGAGTCCGGCTTGAAGATTCGCCATCGCATCGACGGCGTACTTCAACGCCAATCGACGCCACCTGAGATGAATCAATTCCGCGCCGCCATCATCAGTCGCTTGAAGATCATGGCCAAGATGAATATTGCGGAGAAACGAGTCCCCCAGGACGGCCGCATCAAGTTGCGAGTTTCCGGACGCGAGATTGATGTTCGAGTTTCAATCATCCCGATGCTTCACGGCGAAGGTGTCGTGATGCGTATTCTCGACAAATCGAACTTGAAGTTCTCACTGCGCGGCATCGGCATGCCCGAATCGGTTCACGAAAAATTCCAAAAACTGATCCGCTTGCCACACGGCATAGTACTGGTCACCGGCCCCACAGGTTCGGGTAAGACGACCACACTGTACAGCGCACTCAGTGAGATTAAATCCGAAGACATTAAGATCGTCACCACCGAAGATCCTATCGAGTACCAATTGGAAGGTATCAACCAGATCCAAGTGCATGCCAAAGTGGGTTTAACCTTTGCTGCCTGCTTGCGAGCAATCTTGCGACACGATCCGGATGTGGTTCTCGTGGGTGAAATTCGCGATTTAGAAACCGCTGAAAATGCAACTCAGGCTTCGTTGACGGGTCATATGGTTTTCAGCACGCTGCACACCAATGACTCGGCGAGTGCATTCATGCGTTTGTGCGATATGGGAGTTGAACCATTTTTGGTGGCGAGCACGGTAGAAGGTGTACTCGCGCAGCGACTGGTGCGAGTCCTCTGCGAGGAGTGCAAAGAAGCCTATCGACCGATGCTCGACGAGCTCCCTGACGACTTTCCGATTGACGAGAAACTGGATCCAGGACTCAGGCTCTATCGCCCAGTGGGCTGCGAAAGTTGTCGACGCACTGGCTATCGGGGTCGCTTGGGGATTTATGAATTGCTGGTAGCCAACGAAGAAATTCGTCAACTTGCAACGCAGGGTGGTACCTCGGACGTGCTGAAGCAAGCGGCGATGCGAGCTGGCATGGAAACGCTGCGCATGGACGGTTGGAATAAAGTGCTCGCCGGTGTGACGACCGTCGACGAAGTCCTTCGCGTGACCAAAGCGGATTAGTTTGATGACCGACTTCGCTTACACCGCAAAATCAATGACGGGGCAGAGGTGCTCGGGGACTATCGCGGCCGCCACTCGGGCCGAGGCCATGCAGCGACTACGCTCTCAATCGCTGTTCCCGATGACGGTGGTTGACCAAGAAGCGAACAAACCCGCTTGGACCACTATCTCACTTCCTGTGAGAGTGACGAAGGAACAAACCGCCGACTTCTGTACGCAACTTGCAGATTTGCTGACCAACGGTGTGCCGATGCTCGAAGCACTTCGAATCTTGTCCGACGCCACCGAAAACCCGCGACTCAAAGAAACAACGCTTCGGATCCACGATGCCGTTTCACAGGGTGACAGCTTAGATATTGCGATGAGCAAAGAGTCGTCAATTTTTTCGGAGTTAACGTTGAGCATGGTGCGCGCGGGACAGGAAGGGGCTTTCCTCGAAGAGGCGTTGCAGCGAACCGCCCTGTTCCTCCGCAAGCAAGATGAAATGCGGAGCAAAATCATCGGTGCCTTAACCTACCCGATCATACTTGGTATCGTTGGAACAGTGATCACATCATTGATGGTCGTGTTCCTGGTGCCCAAGTTCCAACCTTTTTTCGATCGACTTGAACAGAACGGAACCGGCTTGCCGCTGATCACCGTGCTGTTACTGGGCATAAGCCGTACGTTGATGAACTATGGGTTGTTTGTATTAATTGCGATCGCCGCAATCGGCACAGGAACTTACCGCTTGATCAAAACCGCCAAAGGGCAGCGCTTTCTTGATCGCGTGAAATTGAAGACACCTCTGGTCGGTGTCATCTTCCACGACGCCGCCGTGTCGCGAGCCTGTAGAGTGCTCGGTACCATGCTCAGAAACGGCGTTCCGTTGCTGAAGTCGATACGCATCAGCAGTGAGTCGACCGGAAATATGTTGTTGGCAGAAGCGATGATGAAGTCCGCTGACAATGTGACCGCTGGTGATTCGTTGTCCAAACCGCTAGCTGCTAGCGGACTGATCCCTCCTCAGATTATGGCAATGATTCGAGTCGCCGAAGAATCCAATTCACTCGATGAAGTACTCGTCAAAATCGCTGATCGCATCGATAACCGAATCGAGCGTCGACTAGAAGTCATGGTACGAATGATTGAACCGCTCATGTTGATTTTGATCGGCAGCATGGTGATGTTTGTGATTGTCGGCGTGCTGCTACCTGTTTTCGATCTCAACTCCTCCGTTGGATAACCTTCCGGGCGGCTCAATGCCCCTGTTCCTCAACAACCCGCTATTTAACCCACCTCAAAAAGGAAAACTTGATGAACCGTCGCAACACAAGACGTGGCCTTACTCTGCTTGAACTGATGATCGTGTTGATCATTCTTGTCGGACTGATGGCGATCGTCGGCCCGCGCTTGTTAGGCACGCAAAAGAAAGCGGACATTCGAACCGCACAGGCTCAAATCGGCAACCTTGCTGGTGCTCTCAAAATGTACGCCGTCGACATGAAGACCTTCCCGCAAACTGAGGAAGGGCTTGAGTTACTAGTGAGCGCCCCAGAAGATGAGGCGATCGCGAAGAATTGGGATGGACCCTATGTTGAAGGTGGCAAGTTGCCTGTCGACCCGTGGGGCAGCGCTTTTCAATACGAATACGGCACCGAAGCGAGCGCAGATAACGCTGCGGATTCCGCTGCACAAGATTTCCCCCGAGTCTTCTCATTGGGACCCGATCGTCAACCCGGAACAAGCGACGACATAAGCAATCAAGCTGCAAAGGGTGAAGACGAATCAGGTGCAACCAGCTCCGATGGCCTGTCGTAATTCGCATCGCTTCGCCGCCTTCTCGTTGCTCGAGCTGATCATTGTCTTGATGGTAATGATCGGCTTGTTGGCGATCGCTTGGCCCAATCTCCAGAAACCCCTGCGACGTAATTCACTCAATGAAGCCGCGCAGACACTTCGCGAGGCGATCGATGACAGCCGTTATCTCGCAATCACTACCGGCACCCCCGTCTTCATTCGCTTTCGTTCCGGCGACAGCCGCCTCCACGCAGGAACTTTCGACAGCTTTGCAAGCGATGAGGACGAGCTCGGTCTGAACGCTGCATCAGTCGGTGGCTCAACGAACGGTCTGCAGAACACCAATTCCGTGGGTGCATTGGGCCCTGAGAACACACTTCCAAAGCTTCGAACCTGGACTCTGCCCGATGCCGTGGTGATCGACTCCGTTCGCTGGACGCTAGCCGCGCCGCTCGATCCACTCGATGACATCGGTGCAGAATCTGCTGAGAACATGTTGTCGAGTTCAGGCACGGCTCGAAATACTTCCGTTAAAAACTCAGCAAGTCGAACCGACGCGATGCAATCGACTGAGTCGGGAATGGACGCGAGCCGCGATCGTGGGCTGGAGCAAACGCAATCCGATTCGTGGTTAGCGATAGTTGCCACAGGTCAAGGTCGCGATGCTGCGATCGTGCTGTTCGATCCGACGATCAATGAGGAACTAACTGTCACCTTCGCATCGGCAACCGGCGCTCTGGAGATTGTCCGATGATGCGTCCGGGACTTTCACTGCTCGAGATCATCATCGCTACCGCGGTGCTCGCCGCTAGTGCGATGGTCCTGGTATCACTTATTGGTTTAGGAGCCAAATACGGCAATCGCGCTGAAGAGCGAACGGTGGTGTTGTCGCAAGCGGAATCGCTACTAGATGAATACTTAGCGCACCTAGGCACTGTAGAAAATCAAGACGCGCAAACGGGAGTCTTGATGGGTCCGCCGCCGCGAAGCTTCCGTATCAGCGCGAGCCCATTTGATCTTGGAAACTCCGCAACATCCAGCGCAAACGGTCAAGGTGCCGAGAACCGCGCTGGGCTCATACGAGTGACAGTGGAGATGTTGGAATCCAACGAGCAGGGTCTCTCGGGCGAAAGCAAACCGCTAGTCGTGCTATCGCGACTTGTCCGTCGACCTACGGGAAGTTCTGGTTCGTCGCAGGAGACACTCCCACCAGGAGTTTCGGGCGCAAACGATCTGTCGCTGCAAGGAACGTTGCCATGATCAAAGCACGTTCGTTGCAAATTCATTTTCAACGGCGTTCCGCTTACACTTTACTGGAGCTGATGCTGGCCCTGGCATTGCTGGGCGCACTGATGACTGTCGCCTGGTCGCTGATGGGGACCTTTCGCGACGCAGAACAACGCGGCTGGAAGTTGGCGCATCGCACCCAAACCATTCGCGCCGCGCGCACTTGGTTGCAGAACGACATGCAACACCTGCTGCGTGATGGACATGCGCCTTCGATCCCTGGGTCTCCCAAACCGCGACTCATCGGCAATCCGCTCGGATTCACCGCCTCGATCGCTCCATCACTCGACCCGCTTCCATTCCTTGAGCAACTGATGGTAGAGCCGGATCTGCGTTCCAGTTCGACAGCCGAGAGTGAACCGGTCGCAAGCCTTGACTCGATCGACGACTCTCTGGTCGCTGAGGTAGAGCAGACGCTATGGAGCCCTGAGACGCTGGAGGTCGAGTACCAATTAACGCCGATCGCGGGCGATTCCGTTGCCGAGGCGAGCCAAAGGTTGCTATCGGCTGAAGTGCCGCAAGTTCAATTCTCGTTGACACGGCGCGAGCTGATTTCTGCAAACAGCTTGCAAGATGCAGCCGCTTCGAATGATGCTCTAGCGCCCACGAACTTGGCTGACCGTGTCCTGACTGCTCAGGATTTGTATCGACAAACGGATGACACAACGAAATCGGCGGGCACTGCCATCCATGAAAACCGCTTGGATGGTCTGATGAATGTCCAGTTTCAATATTTCGATGGGCAAAGCTGGAGGCCAGAGTGGAATAGCGATCAGCAGGGCGGTCTACCGCAAGCGATTGCGCTGAGCTTTGATTTTCCAGCTCGAGCTGACATGACGCCCGTCGAATCGAACGCCACATCCGCCACCGATGACGGCCTCGGGCTTAACGAGCCCGATGGCCCGCTGCCTAGCGATCCGAGTGACATGCAGTTGTCGTTTGCCGATGCTGCTCTGGCGACTGAGCCTTCAGCAGTATCTGCGTCGCAAAGTGAATCGGGATTGATGCAAGCTGGCACGCACGAGATTCAGATCGTGGTGTACATAGGTGGTCAACCAACCGCAGGCATTACCGAGCAAGCATCCAGTCTTCAACAAACTTCCGAAAGGCAACGTACGGCTGCGGGAGGTCCCGAATGAAGCATGAGTTTGACGATCCTCGTGGCGGTATGGCATTGCTTGTCGTTGTCGTACTTACCATGTTAATAGCGCTGGCTGCTTATCGCTTTTCGTTCTACATGGAAAGTCAATATCGATTGACGCGTTTGCATGAGGAGCAGGTCCATGCGCAACTGGCGGCGATGAGCGGCCTTGAGTTGGCGGCGTCGTTGGCTGAGCTGCCTGCCACGGAACGCGCGTCGCTTGGCGGCTTATTGAACAACCCAGCTCTGTTGCGTCATGTGGCCATCGAGGCTCAACCGGAGCTTGCATCCGCAGGCGGTTCCGATGAATTTACTTGGCGCTGCGGTTTGGTTTCACCAGGTGACGCTGGAGCAAGTACTCATCATTCCGACTCGACAGTTGCTACCCCCGATTCAGCAAACAATGCGATCGACAACTTAACATCCGTCCGATTCGGGCTTGAAAATGAATCGGCGAAACTCAATATGCCCGCGCTGCTCGAATGGGATCGCCGGCAGCCGGGCCACGCGCGAGCGACGTTGCTTCGACTGCCTGAAGCGACCGAGCCCTTGGTCGACGCGTGGCTTCAGGGCTTAGGAGTTGCTTCGCGCGCTAACAACTCGCTTGCTGGCAGCAGCTCGCTGCTCGAACGCCTTCAATCGAGCAACGGCTCAGATACCTCTCCGTCTTCTACCGACCCATTAAAGCTGTTGTGGTACGGAGGCGATTTGAACCAGAATTATCAGCTTGATCCGCTCGAGTTGCGACTTGCAGCGCGATTGACCAGCTTGTCTAAAACCTCTTCGCAGCCGTCCTTCGCGTCGCCCAACGCTTCGAGTTTGGGTTCGTCATCGCCTGCTTGGCAACGTTACATTACGTGGCACAGTGGACAGCGTAATGAAACCACGTCAGGACAACCACGCATTAACTTGAACGGAAGTAATCTGCAGGCACTGCATCAGCAGCTATCTTCCGCATGGCCGAGCGATTGGGCGAATTTCGTTATCGCGATGCGGCAGTATGGTCCGAGTGGAACGAGCCGCCCGGGCGCAGGCGCAGCAGCGTCGACGTCAGGCGAGACCTATGCGCCTGACTTCAGCACACCCTCAAGTTACACCTTTAAAAGTTTGCTGGATTTGATCGGGGCCACTGTGGAGATTCCAGTAACCAGTGCGACTTCCAGCACTGATGACCAGAGCAAGAGTAAGCAACCGACAAAACGAACGCTCACCAGCCCTTTTTCAAGTGACTTATCTGAGACTCGCAACTATCTTGGAAGAGTGCTCGACGAAGCGACAGTAGAACCCAGTCCGTTCACTTCGGGGCGTATCGATGTATCGGCAGCTCCCGCAGAAGTCTTGGCGGGCGTGCCAGGCATCGATGTGGCTCTGGCGCAGCGCATTGTTCAGCTACGTGATACCAACTTGGGTTCGGCCTCGACCGGCGAAACGCAAAACACAATCGCGTGGCTGCTTGATGGCGGCACGATGGACCTTGTGAAACTGAAACAGCTTGAACCCTACCTTACTAGTCGCAACGATGTATACGCCGTGCAATCGGTCGGTTACCGAGATCCGTTAAGTCCCGTTTATCGTTGCTCTGCGACGATCGACGCCCGCCAAATTCCCGCCCGCATTGTTCATCTTCAAAACTGGCATCCTTGGGATCGCGGTTTCACGATGGACCAACTCCATAGCCCTGACCAATGAAAATCCCTTCACCTCTAAACAGTCTGGTAGCGAGACTGCAACAGTCTACCAAGCCTCAACAGCGCGGCAGCGGTCGCGTTGCTGTCGTCCACTTCGATCGTGATAACATTCACTTCTTGGTGGTCACGCCCAAATCGAAAAAGCTATCTCCCGCTGACCTAGGTTCCGTTCCACACGCCGACGTTGCCAATCCATTCTTGGCGTTGTCCAACTACTTTCGTGAGCATGGAATACAAGTCCAGCGTATCGTCGTGCTGCTCTCGCGGCCTGAATTGGACTTGCTGACCCTTTCATTGCCGCCGTCGGATGCTAATGAACTACCTATTCTGATCGCCAGCGAAGTCGAGCAGCAGTTAGGGGAAGCGGAGGAACCGCCAGCCGTCGATTTCTACGTTCTGCCCAGCTCGGCGAACTCTTCTTCAGCGGCCTCTTCAGAGGGGACTTCTGAAACGATTGAGAGCGGTTCGCAAGTGATGGCGTTCGCCTTGCCTGCCCCAGCCCAGCGATTGCTTCGAACACAAATCACGACCGCTGGCTTTCGCTTAGCTGCGATCGGGTCACGCCATTTATCGCCGCTGGGAATTCTGCGACGCAAGCAAGTTCTAGACAACTCGCTAGCTGTTACCGTCCATCTCTACGCAGGCGAAGCCGAATTAGCCATCTGTTATGGGGTGGATCCAATTCTATTGAGGTCGATTCGTATTAGCGGCGATGAGCCCGCTAGGTTGGCCCAACAACTGTGGATGGAATCGCAGCGATGTCTTGCCTTGCTCCCACATGAGGTTGCTGATTTACCATTCAACTGGTTTGTATTCACGACATCGGATGCGGCCTGGAAAGTCGCTCAAGCTCTCGAAGATCGTGAAGAGTTGTCGGTTCAACCGATCGATCCACTACTCGGATGGGAAGTGGATCCTCAGCTAGCTGCGGAATGGAGCACCAAACAAACCTCTGCTGCCAATTTGGGTGCCGCCTGGGATTTCCTTGGTGAGGCGATGCCCGTGAACTTGCTGGCTCCCAAACGCCCGCCCAAACCCGCCAATCCGCTAACGCGCTGGGCCGTGATCGGTGGGGCTGCCGTCGTCGCACTCTGCATAGGAATTTACTTTCTGCTGTCCGACGTAAACGCCCTGCGGGATGAAGTGCAAGCCCTAGACAAAGAACTCGCCAACACGAAAAAAGTTACCGCTAAGTATCAAGAAAAATCGGACCAAGTTGTCGCTATCGAGAATTGGTTGTCCGATCAAGTTGATTGGTTAGCCGAGCTGAACGAGCTTTCCAAGCGCTTACCAGACGGTCAGAATGCTAGCGTGCGCCGCCTTTCTGCTTCTTCGAACACAAAGTCTGCAGCAATCGATTTGGCAGTGCAAGTTGCCAAACAGGAGACGATTTCCCAGTTCGAAGCGAGCATACGCAGCGCCAAGTATGTGGTGAACAGCAAGCAGATTAGTCAGAACCCTGATTCGATCGAATATCCATGGCAATTCGAAACGCGAATTGTATTTCCTGTCGAATCGCAAAAGGACACTAAGTACACCGCAAAAGCCGCAGCAACTTCAGAACAATCAATTACACCGGAGGTCGCAGAATGACTTCGCGAACTAGATGGTTGCTGATTGCGGGACTTATTGTATTTGGCTTGTATGGGGCAGATGCGTTGTATCGATCTTGGATTGAACAGCCCACACAACAGCTTTCTACGCAACTCGACGCCGTCACCAAGGCAATTTCGGATTCGAAGAATGACCAGATGGCGGCTCAGAAACTAGGCAAGCGGCTGGATGACTATGCGATTCGAGCGCTCCCGTACGATGCTGCGCTCGCTCGTTCGGCTTATCAAAAATGGCTGCTGAACTTAGTAGAAAAGCACCAATTTGTTTCGACCTCCGTCGACGCAGCGCAGCCGGTCGCGGTCGAGTTGCGCTCGCGTACTAAAAAAGGGAAGCGAATCCGAATGGGCTCCCGAATCGCTTACACAGTACGCGGTCAAGCTTCGCTGGGTAAGTTAGCAGCTTTCTTAGATGACTTTCGCAGCGCAGGCTATCTACACAAGATCCGCTCGTTGTCGCTCAACCCGATCGGCAATGAAGGGCAACTCGATACGAACCTCGCCATTGAAATCCTCAGCCTCGATGCGTCACCAAGTAAAGATCAACTGCACGACCTGCAGCTCGTTCAGGATGCAACCAATATGACCGGTGTAACCGAAGATTACACCGACTTAGTGCGTCGCAACTTATTCGCGCGAGGGTTCGCCAAAGCGCTCAACGATATTGAATTGAAAGCCATCACTTTCA